>DATISQ010000296.1:0-2918 GCA_035581905.1 Cryobacterium sp. | reverse complement strand
GCCGAACGCGAATCCGGAGTAGACCTCCGGGTCGATCCCGGCGGAACGCAGCACATTGGCGTTGACCATGCCGCAGCCGCCCCACTCGATCCAGCGGGCGCCGTCCTTGAAGGTCGGGTGCCACAGGTCGAGTTCGGCGCTGGGCTCGGTGAACGGGAAGTAGTTGGGGCGGAGGCGCACCTTCGCCTCGGGGCCGAACATGGCCTTCACGAAGTGGTCGAGGGTGCCGCGCAGGTGCGCCATGGTCAGACCCTTGTCGACGGCGATGCCCTCGATCTGGTGGAACACGGGCGTGTGGGTGGCGTCGAGCTCGTCGGTGCGGAACACGCGACCGGGCGCGACCACGTAGACCGGCAGTTCGCGGGACAGCAGGGCTCGCAGCTGGACCGGCGAGTTGTGGGTGCGCAGCACCAGGTGCGCTTCGGGCGGGTCGATGAAGAAGGTGTCCTGCATGGCGCGGGCGGGGTGGTCCTCGTCGAAGTTGAGCGCGTCGAAGTTGAACCACTCGCTCTCCAGCTCGGGGCCCTCGGCGACCTCCCAGCCCATGCCGACGAAGACATCCGCGACGCGTTCCTGCAACAGGGTGAGCGGATGCCGCGCGCCGGGCTTCCAGGTGGACGCCGCGGCGGTCACGTCAACCGTTTCGGCCGCGAGCTGGGCGGTGGCCTCGGCCTCGGTGATCGCGGCCTCGCGGGCGGCAAAGGCCTGGCCGACGGCGCCTCGGGCCTGGCCGAGGAGCTTGCCGGCGGCGGCCTTCTGGTTGCCGGGCACGCCGCGCATCAGCGCGTTGAGCCGGGCCAGCGGGGACGCCTCGCCGGTGTGCTCGGTGCGCACGGTTTTCAGGGCCGCGGAGTCGTTCGCGGCGGCAATGGCGGCGAGGGCGGCGTCGACGGCCGCGCTCACGACTGGTTCGGAGATCTCAGTGGGGTCAGACACAAAGCACAAGTTTAGTGGTGCTAAACCCCCCGGGCGCCCATCTGGTTGCCCAGCGTCGCCGGGTAGACCACCTCGGGATCGAGGGGCTTCTCGGGCGGCGCCGTGGTCGCCGTCGTCACGCCGCCGGACTTGGAGCCGGTGCGACGGGCGATGATGCGGGCCAGCCAGGAGAGCAGCAGGTTCATCGTGAGGTAGATCGCGAGCACCACGAGGAAGAAGGAGAACGAGTACCGGCTGCCGAAGAAGTTCGTCAGGTTGTACAGGCCGCTGCGGAGAAGTTCCTCATAGCCGACCACGAACGCCAGGGAGGTGTCCTTGAGCAGCACCACGAGCTGAGCGATGATGATCGGCAGCATCTGCCGGAACGCCTGCGGGAACTCGATCCGGAACCGGGTCGCCACCGGGGTGAGCCCGATGGCCAGCCCGGCCTCGCGCTGGCCGCGCGGGAGGCTCGAGATGCCGGCTCGCAGCGCCTCACCGATGATCGCCCCGTTGTACACGGAGAGGGCGGCGACGCCGGCCCAGACGGAACCGGTGGAGAAGACGAGGAGGATGAAGAGCATCATCAGCAGCACGGGCATGCCGCGCACGAATTCCAGGACGACGGTGGTCGGGATCCGAATCCATTTGGTGTCGGACACGCGCCCGAAGGAGAACAGCACTCCGAGAATCAGGGCGAGCACGGCGGCGACGCCGGCCATCCGCAGGGTGTTCAGGGCACCGCGGCCGAGGGTGCGCCAGACCTCACGGTCGGCGAAGACATCCCAGCGGGAGGCATCCCAGAGGCCCGGCTGCACGGCGCCGTTGGCGCTGGTCTTGGGCGCGCCCAGGGCGAGGATCAGCCAGACGAGGCCGGCGGCGATGACGAGGCCGGCCACCACGGAGAACAGGCGGGAGCGGAAAATGGCCTTCGGGCCGGGAGCGTCGTACAGCACGGAAGTCATCGGAGGACCGCCACCTTCTTCTCGACCCGCCCGGCGATCAGGCCGAGCGAGATGGTGACCAGGAGGTAGAAGGCTGCGACGGCGAGGAGGATCGCGAGCACCTGGTCCCCCCGGTCATTGGTGACCTTGCGGGCGGCGCCGAAGAGTTCGAAGACGAAGAAGGCTCCGGCGACCGAGGTGTTCTTCGTCAGGGCGATGAACACGTTGATGAGCGGGGGGACGACCATGCGCACGGCCTGCGGCATGACGACGAACGACAGCGTCTGCGAGAAGGTCAGGCCCACGCTGCGGGCGGCCTCGGCCTGGCCCACGTGCACACCGTTGACGCCCGAGCGCAGCGCTTCGGCGACGAAGGGCGAGGTGTAGACGGTGAGACCGATCGTGGCCAGCGTGAAGTAGCCCGGGGAGAACTGCAGATACGGAAGGATGTAGGCGCAGAAGAACAGCACCAGGGTGAGCGGGGTGTTGCGCACGATCTCGGTGTAGACCGTGGCGAATCCGCGCAGGGATGCGACGGGCGAGATGCGCATGGCAGCGATGATGATGCCGAGTACAAGCGCTCCGATGCCGGACAGAAGCAGAAGGCCCAACGTGTTTCTGAAGCCGTCCAGGAACACGGGCAGATTTTCGATGACTGCGTCCACAACTCACCTCCTCTTCTGTAGTAACTGACTGGGTGTCGTGCGGGTGATAAAAGTGCGGGGGTCGTGCGGGTGCAGGCGAATACTGCTGATCGGGGCGGCCGCGCTTGCGGCCCGGCCGCCCCGGTCAGCGTTCACTGCGGGGTGTGACTAGTAGCGGTTGACTGCCGGCGGCTCGGGGGTCTCGAGCACCGTGCCGGCGGTCGCTTCCCAGGCCTTGGCCCACGTGCCATCCTCGAAGGCCTCTTCAAGCACATCGTTGATGAAGGTGCGGAACTCCGCGTCGTCCTTCTTCAGGCCGATGCCGTAGGGCTCCTCGGTGAAGGGGTTGTCGACGACTTCGAACTCACCGGCGTTCTGGTCGGCGAGGCCGGCCAGGATGACGTTGTCGGTGGTC
>DATISQ010000295.1:0-9981 GCA_035581905.1 Cryobacterium sp. | reverse complement strand
AGTTGTCCGGACGGGCGACAGTCGTGCCCCGAGACGCGAACAGGGCCTAGATCGCGTCGGACTCCAGGAGCTCCGTGGAGACCAGCTCGTGCACCCCGGAGAGGATCTCGTCCGGGCGGAACGGGTCGCGGTGAATCTCCGCCTTATCGCTGATGCCGGTCATCACGAGGATGGTGTGCAGTCCGGCCTCGATACCGGCGACGATGTCGGTGTCCATCCGGTCACCGATCATGGCCGTGTTCTCCGAGTGCGCGCCGATCTTGTTCATCGCCGAGCGGAACATCATCGGATTGGGCTTGCCGACCACGTAGGGTTCCATGCCGGTGGCCTTCGAGATGAGGGCGGCGATCGCGCCCGTGGCGGGCAGCGGGCCGTCCGCACTGGGACCGGTCGCATCCGGGTTCGTCGCAATGAAGCGGGCACCGTTCAACAGCAGACGGATGGCCTTGGTGATGGCCTCGAACGAATAGTTGCGAGTTTCGCCGACCACCACGTAGTCCGGGTTTCTCTCGGTCATGATGAAACCGGCCTCGTGCAGGGCGGTCGTCAGCCCCACCTCGCCGATCACGAAGGCGGTGCCGCCGGGCGCCTGGGAGCGCAGGAAGTCCGCCGTCGCCAGGGCAGAGGTCCAGATGCGTTCTTCGGGCACGTTCAGGCCCGAGGCTCGGAGGCGGGCGCTGAGGTCCCGCGGGGTGTAGCTCGAGTTGTTGGTGAGCACCAGGAATTCCGTGCCGGCGTCGGTCCACTGCTGCAGCAGTTCCGCGGCGCCCGGAAGCGGGCTGCTCTCATGCACGAGCACGCCGTCCATGTCGGTGAGCCAGCATTCGATGTCTTCACGGCGTGTCATTGGGTGCTCCCTCGGTTCGGAAATAATCCTAGCGGCGAGAGGTTTCCGGGTGGTTACGAGGTCAGCCAGATCGACCGGGCCGCCTGCGACGACAGCCGGCGGATGGCGCCGCCCGGCAGCCGCACCGCGCCCGGTTCGAGCACGGTGAGCCGGGTCCCCGGACCGACCAGATCCGCGGCCAGGTCGAGCAGGATGTCCGGGTCGCGGTCGCTGATGCGCACCACCTCCCCGACGTGGCCGGGGGCGGCCTCCGCCAGCAGCACGGCGTCCGGCCGGGTGAGGGTGCCGTCTGCGGCCGGGATCGGGTCGCCGTGCGGGTCTGCTGACGGATGCCCCAGCCGGTCGTCGATCGCGGCCAGCAGCCGGTCGGAGATCGAATGCTCGAGCACCTCCGCCTCGTCGTGCACCTCGTGCCAGTCGTAGCCCATCTCCCGCACGAGCCAGGTCTCGATCAGTCGGTGCCGGCGCACCACCGCGGTCGCCCTCAGGGATCCGGCCCGGGTCAGGGTGAGCGGCCCGTACGGGACATGCTCGATCAGGCCGACGGCGGCGAGCTTCTTCACCATCTCGGTGACCGACGACGGCGCCACCCCCAGGCGCGCGGCCAGCGCCGAGGGCGTGATCGGGTTCGGCTGCCACTCGGTGTGCGCGTAGATGGTCTTGAGGTAGTCCTCGGCCGCGGGTGTGGTGGGTTTCATGATGCTCCCGGACGACGGGTGGCGGTAGCGTCAGCGGCGCCCATCGCCTGGCCGACCGGCACCCGGCCTGCGGTGGCGTCCAGGTCAGCCCGGCCGGCCCGGTCGGCCCGGTCATCCCGGTCAGCCCGGTCGGCCCGAAGCCGCCGGGCGCGCCGCGGCAGCACCCCGCCGCGCGGCCCGAAGAGGTAGGCGAACAGGAAGAGCACCGCCTGCGCGAGCACGACCGCCCCGCCGGTGGACAGGTCGGCGTAGAAGCTGACGTAGACCCCGGCCAGCGCGGCGACGGAGGTCGCGACGACGGCGACCAGCAGCATCCGGCCCATGCTCCCGGTCAGCAGGTAGGCCGTCGCCCCCGGGATGATCAGCATGGCCACGACCAGGATGATCCCCACCGCCTGCAGCGTGATCACCACGGTCAGGGCGAGCAGGCCGAGCAGCAGCGCCCGCAGCAGGCGCACGTTGATGCCGATTGCGTGCGCGTGCGTGGGGTCGCAGGCCAGCAGGGTGAAGTCGCGCCGCTTGACCACCAGCATCAGGCAGGTGAGCGACCCGATCACGATGACCTGCCACAGGTCGGCCACGCTGACCCCGAGCACGTTGCCGAACAGGATGTGCGAGAGGTCGGTCTGGCTCGGCGTGACCGAGATCAGCACGACACCGAGCGCGAAGAGCGAGGTGAAGACCACGCCGATGGCGGCATCCGCTTTGATCTTCGTCGTCGACTGGATTCCCCCGATCAGGGCGACCGCGCCGATGCCGAAGATGAAGGCGCCCACTGCGAACGGCCAGCCGAGGATGTAGGCGAGAACGACGCCCGGAAGCACCGAATGGCTGACGGCGTCGCCCATCAGCGACCAGCCGATCTGAACCAGCCAGCAGCTGAGCAGGGCGCAGGCGACGGATGCGACGAGCGTCGTCAGCAGCGCCCGCGTCATGAAGGAGTACTGGAGGGGTTCCAGCAGCCAGTCGATCATTCTGCCGCCTCGAAGGTCTGGGCGAGGCGTGCGGGCGTCAGCGCCTCATCGGGGGAGCCGTGGAACAGCACGCGTCGCTGCAGCAGGACCACTTCGTCGCAGAGCGCCGCGACCCCCGCGAGATCGTGGGTGGAGATCAGGATCGAGCGGCCCTCGGCCTGCAGCTCGTGCAGCAGTCGGGTGATCGTGGCCTGGCTGGTGGTGTCGACGCCCGCGAACGGCTCGTCGAGCAGGAGCAGCCGGGCGTCCTGGGCGATGCCACGGGCCACGAAGGTCCGCTTGCGCTGCCCGCCGGAGAGCTGGCCGATCTGGCGGTTCGCCAGCGCGGTCAGGCCCACCCGCTCGATCGCCGCCGCCACTGCGCGCTTGTCCGCCGGGAGCGCGCGCCGGGTGAGGCCGTGCGGTCCGTAGCGGCCCATCATCACGAACTCCCGTACCGACCCCGGGAAGTCCCAGTCGACCGACTCGGACTGCGGCACATAGGCCACGAGGTTCGCGGCCCTGGCCCGGCGGGAGTCACCGCCGAAGAGGGTGATGCTTCCCGAATCCAGGCGGATGAGGCCCATCAAGGCCTTGAACAGCGTGGACTTGCCCGAGCCGTTCATGCCCAGCAGCCCCACCACCCGGCCGGGGTGCACGGTGAGGCTCACCCGGTCGAGCGCGGTCACATCGCCGTAGCGGACGCTCAGCTCGGTCGCCTCGATGGCCGGTGCGTCGCCGCCGGGCCGGTCGGCCGGGGCAGTGGCGGCGATGGCCGGACCGGCATGGCTGTGTCTGGTCTCATTCATTCGGTCAGCCCCTCAACAATCGTTCGGATGTCGTACCGCAACAGCTCCAGGTAGGTGGGAACGGGGGCGCCGTCCGACAGGGAATCCACGTACAGGGTGCCGCCGAGGGTTGCGCCGGCCTCGTCGGCGACCACCCTTTGCGCTGCGTCGCTGACGGTGGATTCGCAGAATATGGTGCGCACGCCGCGGTCGCGCACGGTGTCGATCAGCCGGGTGACCTGCCTCGGGGTGCCCTGGCTCTCCTGGTTGACGGCCCACAGGTAGCCCTCGTCGAGGCCCGCATCGCGGGCCAGGTAGCTGAACGCGCCCTCGCAGGTCACCAGCAGACGCTGCTCGGTGGGGATGGCCGCCACCGCCGCGGTCAGTTCGTCGCTGAGGGCGGAGAGTTCGCCCTTGTAGGCCGCCGCGTTCCCGGTGATCTCGGCCGCGGCATCCGGCACCAGATCGGTCAGGGCTGCGGCGATGTTATCCACATAGGTCTCGCCGGCGGCCGGGGACATCCAGGCGTGCGGGTTGGGTCGACCCTCGTAATCGCCGACACTGATGAGAACCGGGCGGATGCCATCGGTCAGTGTGACGGTCGGCGCGTCCAGGTCGCGGGTGAACTGGTCGAACCAGCCTTCCAGGCCGAGCCCGTTGTCGAGGATGAGGTCGGCGTCCTGCGCTCGGGTGAGGTCGGAGGGAGTCGGCTCGTAACCGTGGATCTCTGCGCCTACCTTGGTGATCGATTCCACCCGCACGGCGTCACCGCCGACCTCGCGCGCCATATCCGCGAGCACAGTGAACGTGGTCAACACGAGCGGGCGGGGATCGGTTTCCGAGGTGCTCGTGCTGGGGGCAGGGCCGGCGGCACCCGAGCAGCCGCTGAGGGCCAGCGCGGAGACCACGACGGCCGAGACCAGCGCGGTCAATCCGGACAATTTCGGCATGCCTAAATTATAGCGATTCTTTCGGGGTGCCGAAAGGTAGGCCGGCCGCGCGGCGGTCTGCCCCGAAACCCGGGTCCGCGGCGGCTACTCCCGCAGCTCTTCGGGGATCGTGGCGAGGGGCACGGCGCTCTTGCCGCGGGTGCGCATCGACTGGCGGCCGGCCTTGTAGAGCTCGGACAGGATCGGCACGCCCGAGATCAGCACGATTCCGATGATGAAGTACTCGGCGTACTGCGCGACGAACTCGATCTGGCCGAGCAGGTAGCCCATCACGGTGAGGCCGACGCCCCAGGCGAAGGCGCCGATCAGGTTGAAGAGCACGAAGGTGCTGTATTTCATCCGTCCGACGCCGGCGGCGACCGGCACGAAGGCGCGGAACACGGGCAGGAAGCGGGCGATGATGACGGCCTTGCCGCCGTGCTTGACGAAGAACGCGTTGGTGCGTTCCACGTTCTTCGGGTTGAACAGGCGGTTCTGCTCGCGCGCGAAGACGGCGGGACCGGCCTTGCGGCCGATGTAATAGGCGAGCTGGTCGCCGGAGAACGCGGCGATGAAGATGACCAGGCAGGTCACCCAGATCGGGAACGGCACGTCCCCGGTGGCGGTGAGCAGTCCGACGGTGAAGAGCAGTGAGTCTCCGGGCAGGAACGACAGGACGATGAAGCCGGTCTCGACGAACCCGACGGTGGCCACGCCGAGGAGCACGAACGACCCGAACCAGCCGATCAGCCACTCTGAATCCATAAAGTCGATACCGAAGAGCATGGGTTGCATTGTGGTTCCTTCAATCGGGGTGCGAGCCGGCGAGATGCGAACCCTGCGGGCCAGAATACCCGACGGTGAGCCGCGCAGGCTGGGAGGGCTACGGTGGACCAGTGCAAGAGCCGCAGAACCCCACCCCCGAATTGTCCACCCACGGCGTCGGTCCCTGGCTCGGAGAGTGGCCCGAGGAGTCGTTCTACGACCGGGAGCTGCTCGAGCGCGGCGACACGCGCAACGTGATCGACCGGTACCGGTACTGGAGTATGGCGGCGATCGTCGCCGACCTCGACGAGAAGCGGCATCCGTTCCACGTCGCCATCGAGAACTGGCAGCACGACATGAACATCGGCTCGATCGTGCGCAGCGCCAACGCGTTCGCCGCCGACACGGTCCACATCATCGGCCGCAAGCGGTGGAACAAGCGCGGGGCCATGGTCACCGACCGCTACCAGCATGTGCTGCACCACCCGGATGTCGCGTCCTTCGTCGAATGGGCCGCCGCCGCCACCCTGCCGGTCATCGCCATCGACAACGTGCCCGGCAGCGTGATCATCGAAACCTTCCGGTTTCCCGAGCGCTGTGTGCTCCTGTTCGGGCAGGAGGGCCCCGGCCTCTCACCCGAGGCGATCGAGGCAGCGGATGCCGTCGTCGAGATCAGCCAATTCGGCTCCACCCGCTCGCTCAACGCCTCGGCCGCCGCGGCCGTCACCATGCACAACTGGGTGCTGCAGCACCGGTTCTGAGCGGCGACCGGAGGCCTCTGAGCGGCGCGGTCGGGTGTCCGCCGTCCGCTGCCGGGGGCAACTGTTGCCGAAGCGGACGACTGTTCCCCGTGTGCGGGCAACAGTTGTCCGCACGAGCCACAGTTGCGGCGGGCGGGGTGCCCCGGACGCCTTCGTTTAGGGCTAGCGTTGGCTCATGACTGCGATCACTGACGATCTGCCCGCCCGCCTCCTGCACGAAGAGCACGAAGGGTGGCAGGCGATTCTCGCCGGCCGCGGCGGAGACTACTACCGGCGAACGATGACCGCGGACGGACTGCTGATCCTGCCGGGCAGGGTCGTCACCCGCGACGAGGCGATCGCCTTCTTCAAGGAGATGCCCGCCATCACCAGCTACCAGTTGCGCGCGCCGGCCGTGGTGCGTCTCAACGGCCATGCCGGGGTGCTCGTCTACCGTCTCCTGGCCCACCGCGGCGACGAGGTGATCGAGGCGAACGCGGCCACGACCTACGTGTTCGCCGACGGTGGCTGGTGCGTCGCGGCGCACCAGCAGACCGCCCTGTAACGGTCCGAGGGGGGCGGTCTTCCCGCTCCGCTGAACACCGGCCGGGCAGGGTTGTCAACGCCGTGCCCCGGGGATACCGTGGCCGACAAACTGCCACAGAAGGGACTCCGGCCATGGCTGATTTCGGTAATGAGGGGCTCGCGGACCTGTACCGTCGGCCTGGTTCGGTGTCGTGCGCCTACGTCGACGTGACCCAGGATGCGCAGAATCCCCGGCGCACCTCCTCCCTGCGCCAGCGCACGCTGCGGGAAGCGCTGACCGCGGCCGGCGCCCCGGAGATCGACACGAGCACCATTGTCGAGCTGGTCGAGGAACCGCCGGGGATGGGCGGCCCGATGGGCCGTCTGATGGTCGTGCGACAGGGTGTGGTCGAGGTCAACGAGGTGCTCTCGGGGGAGCCGCTCGGCGAGCTGCTGGTCTCCTACGGACCGGTGCCCAGCCTGATCCCCCTGCTGATCCACCGGCCGCGGGACCTCAGCTATGTCGTGGCCGAGGCGGGGCGCGACGGCGGCGAGGTCACCCTCCACCGGCTGAGCCGCGCGCAGCCGATCGCCCGCGTGCGAGTGGAGGGCGACACCGAATTCCTCACGAAGGTGGGATCCGAAGACGACTTCCTCGCGAACGGGCGCTATCAGCACCGCACCGAGGAGGTGTGGAAGCGCAACGAGGGCCAGATCGCCGCCGCGATCGACGAGGTCGTGCGTGACAGCAAGGCCGAACTGCTCGTGCTCACCGGCGACGTGCGTGCGCGGCAGCTCCTCGTCGACCAGCTCTCGCCCGCCAGCCGCGAAGTGCTGCACGTCGTGCCCACGAACACCCGCCCGGGCGGGGCCACGCAGGAGGAGCTCGAAACCGATCTGCACCGCCACCTCTCGGCCATCCTCGCGCAGGAGGAGCACGACGCCCTCGAGCGGCTGGGGACGGGACAGGGCAGCGGCCTCTCCGAGATCGACCTGGCGGCCGTGGTGCGCGCTCTGCAGCAGAGCCAGGTCTCCCTGCTGATGCTGGCCCCCGACCGGATGCCGGGGGAGACCCTGATCGCCCTCGATCGCGAGCCCTGGCTGGCCACCACCTCGGCCGACGCCCTCGGTGCGGGTGAGCTCGGCTCGGTGCCGGCCGCCGACGCGCTGATCCGCGCGGCGTTTCTGACGGATGCGCGGGTGATGGTGGTGTCGCCGGGCGAGCTTCCGGCGGAAACGAGCGCCGCCGCGCTGCTGCGCTGGTCGACCCTTCCGGCCCCGGCCGAAGCTCCCACACCCGCGGAGACCGAGCTCGCGGAGCTCCCCAGCCGCGGCGACGCGGTGACTTTCCCGCGTCGTCGGAACCCATCCGGCGCCCCGTCTGCAGACACGGACCGGCCGGAGCGGTAGCGCTCCGCCACCCGGGGCCACGCCCCGCGCGCCACGCCCCGCGCGCACAGCCTCGCGCGCACCCGCTCGGCGCGGGTGCCGACAGCGTCCAAACGGGCGCCCAGGGCGCCGTCGCCCAGACCCGGACCTATGCCGGGTTCAGCGACCAGTTCTCCGCGGGGGCCCTGGAACTCTCCGGCAAACTGACCGCCGGGGCACCCGGCGCGGCCCAGGTGGCGGCCGGGGCCGGGCAGCTCTCATCCGGCGCGGCTTCGCTGGCGGAGGGCGCGGCCAGCGCGGCTTCCGGGGCCCAGTCCGTGCTCGCCGGCACTGAGCGGCTGGGCGAGGGCGCGGGGGCGCTGTCCGACGGGACCAGGCAGCTCGTGGACGGCGGCGCGAGCCTGAACACCGGCGCCGCCGACCTCGCCGCCGGCAGCGGCACCCTCGCCGACTCCCTGACCACCGGCGGCGAGACCGCCCCGGACCTCTCCGCCGACCAGATCGCGCTGATGACGGCGGTGATCGCCAGCCCGGTCACACTCGTGCAGACGTGGGAGAACGCCTCCGGCAGCCTCGGGGAGGGCTTCGCTCCCTTCTTCCTCGCCCTGGCCACCTTCGTCGGCGGGCTGATCACCTGGCTGATCCTGCGCGCGCTGCCCACCCGGGCCCTCGCCAGCGCCGCGTCCGGGCTGCGCTCGACCATGACCGGCTTCCTGCCGGCGAAGGCCATCGGGCTCGCCCAGGTCGTGATCATGGTGCTCGTGCTGGTCTACGGGATCGGGCTTCAGCCCGAGCACTGGTTCGGGATGAGCGCGTTCCTCTACCTGACGACGCTCTCCTTCCTGGCCCTGCAGCAGGTGTTCATCATCCTGCTCGGAACCGCGGCCGGCCGGGTGGTCAGCCTCGTGCTGCTCATGCTGCAGCTGAGCTCGTCGGGCGGGACCTACCCGGTGGAGACCACACCCGTGTTCTTCCAGTCGCTGCATCCGTTCATGCCGGCGTCGTACGTCGTGACCGGCCTGCGCGAGCTGATCACCGGCGGCATCGACTCTAGACCGTGGGTTTCGGTGGTCGTTCTCGCCGTCATGCTGGTCGGCTCGATCGCGATCAGCGCCTGGAGCGCCGGCCGCCAGCGGATCTGGACCGTGGGCCGGTTGCATCCCGAACTGACCATCTAGAGCGGCCCCCGCCGGCACCGAACCGGCCCCCGGAAAGGAAATCCCATGGCACGCGCCACCGGAACGAAACGCGCTCTCCTCGACGCCACGCTGGAGCTGGCCGCGACCAAGGGCATCAGCGGAACCACGATGGACGAGGTCGCCGAGCGGGCCGGGGTGGCCAAGGGCAGCCTGCATTACAACTTCAGCTCCACGGACAAATTGTTCGAGGAGCTGCTGCAGGAGGGGGTCGGCGCGCTCGCCGAGACCCTCCGGGCCGCGTCGGCCGGGCTGCACGGCAGTGCGGCCCTTGAGGCGCTGGTGCGCGCGCTGCTCGACCGGATCGCGGCGGACACGGCCCTGTCGAAGCTGATGGCGGCGGAGATTTTCCGCACCGGCCGCACCTGGCAGAAGACCCTCTTCGCGCTGCGGCACGACGCGCTCGCAGTCTTCGCCGAGGCGATCGCGGAGGCGAAGCCGCGCAGCCGCGCCGATGAAACCTGCGGCCTGATGGCGTCGAGCGTGTTCGGCGCGGTGCTGATGGCAGGCCTGGAATGGCTCGTTTTCGAGCCGGAACGGCCGCGCAACGAGGTGGCGGCGGCCATCCTCGGTTCCCTCTCCGGTGGACTGTTCGGCGAGGAACGGCCCGCACCGCGTTAGGATCGAGTGTGACCGGCGACAATTTGATTGAGCAGCCCGAGACCCTTCTTCCCGCGGAACCGGAGGTGATCGAGGCCCTCCGGCAAACCACCGGCGACGAGTTGGCCAGCGTCGTGGCGCGGCATCCGAAGTCCTCCCTGGCCTGGGCCGTGCTGGCCGACGCCACGCACCTCGAGGGTCGCACCCTGGAGTCCTACGCCTATGCGCGCGTCGGCTACCACCGCGGGCTCGACGCGCTCCGCAAGGCCGGCTGGCATGGCCACGGCCCGGTGCGCTGGACGCACGAACCCAACCGCGGCGTCCTGCGCGCGCTCTACGCGCTGCGCCGCTCCGCCGGCGAAATCGGCGAGCAGGACGAGTTCGACCGCCTCACCACCTTCCTGAACGATGCCGATCCCACCGCGATCAGCCGCATCGACCAGCAGACCATCACGCCGGACGGCTACCGTGCCACCGACCCGGCCCCGCCCACCGAGGCGTTCTTTATCCGAGGAGAAAACTAAATGCCAGCGATCGTTCTGATCGGAGCC
>DATISQ010000294.1:0-2547 GCA_035581905.1 Cryobacterium sp. | reverse complement strand
TCGACCATCTGGCGGTACGGGGTGGCGGCGATGTTCGCCGTGACCCCGATCAGGCCGGTCGCCCCGATCGAGAGGTGCGGCAGGACGTTGGGGTCGTCGCCGGAGAAGTACATCAGGTCAGTCTGGTTGAGCACGCGGCTGACCTGGGCCAGGTCACCCTTGGCGTCCTTGACGGCGAGGATGTTCGGGTGCTTCGCGGCCCGCAGGATCGTCTTGTATTCGATCGGGATGCCGGTGCGCCCGGGGATGTCGTAGAGGATCACCGGAAGATCCGTGGCGTCTGCGATCATCCGGAAGTGGGTGAGCACGCCCGCCTGGGTGGGCTTGTTGTAGTACGGGGTGACGATCATGTTGCCGTCGGCGCCCGCCTTCTCGCTCTGCTTGGCGAGCTGCATGGCGTGCGCGGTCTCGTTGGACCCTCCGCCGGTGATGATCTTCGCGCGCCCGCCCGAGACATCCTTGCCGACCTCGACCAGGCGGATCTTCTCCGCGTCGGTGAGGGTGGAGGTCTCACCGGTGGTGCCGGTGACGACGATGCCGTCGGCGCCGGCGTTGATGACGTCGTCGATGTGCTGGGCAACGCCCGCCCAGTCGACTTCGCCGTCGGCGGTGAAGGGAGTCACCAGGGCAACGAGGACCTGGCCGAAGGGATTCTGAGACATAGACACGAGAGACAGGCTACCGGTCGGCGTGGGGCCGTGCAGCGCCGCGGCGTCACGTTACGGGGCGACGCGACCGTTCTTGTTGAAGGCGGCGTAGGTGAGCGGCATCAGGGTCGCGAACTGGTCTTCCATCTTCTCGGCGCACATTTCGATCTCGCGCTGCGGGAACGAGGGGAAGTGGGTTCCCTCGCGCTTGGTGCGCAGGCTGAGGAAGTTCATCAGCGACCGGGCGTTCATGGTCACGTACATGGAGGAGAAGATGTTCAGCGGCAACACGATGCGGGCGACCTCGCGGGCCACGCCGGCCTCGAGCATCCGCTGGTACGACGCGTAGGCGTGCGCGGAGGCCTCACGGCTCAGCTGGTCCACCAGCGCGGCCTGCTCGGCGGTGCCGGGCAGGAAATCGTAGGCGCCGGGCTTGCCGACCTGCACGAGGTTGCGGGTGGCGGCCGGAACGTAGAAGACCGGGTTCAGCTCGCGGTAGCGGCCCGATTCCTCGTTGTAGGAGGCGATCCGGTGCCGCATGAACTCGCGGAACACGAAGATGGGGGCCTGCACGTAGAAGGTCATCGAGTTGTGCTCGAACGGCGAGCCGTGGCGGTCGCGCATGAGGTAGTTGATCAGCCCGGCGTCGCCCTTGCTCGCTCCCGCGGCATCCGACTCCTCGAGCAGGGCCCGGGTCAGGGTTTGCTCTCCCTGCGTCGAGACCCGTGCGGCGAACAGCACATCGGAGTCGTGGGCGCTGGCGCGAACCAGCTCAACGGTCACATCGGAGCGGAACTCAATATCAGGCACGGCTAAACGATACCTGCTGCGTGCGTAATCTGTCGTCACACGGGCTCTCCCGGCCCGGGATCCTTGTAGCGTCGCAGCATGCATCCGATCTTCGCCCTCAGCCTCGTCCTGGCGCTCGTCGTGGGCGCCACCGTGCTGGGACTCTACTGGCGGTCCCGCCAGGGGCGCCCCACCGTGGTCGCCCCGGGCGCGCCGGACACGCCGGATGCGCTCACGCCGGCGGATGTCGGCAGCCGGGTTCCGTTCGGCGCGAGCGCGACGCTGCTGCAGTTCTCCACCGTCCACTGCGCCCGCTGCCCCGGCACCCGGGTGCTCCTCGCCGGCCTGGCCCGGTCCCGCCCCGGCGTCGCGCACCTGGACGTCGACCTCACCCACCGCCGGGACCTCGCGAACCGGTTCGGAATCCTGCAGACCCCGACCACGCTCATCCTCGACGGAACGGGACAGGTGCGGGCCCGGATCGGCGGCGTTCCGAACCGGGCCGCCGTCCTCCAGCAGCTCGACGACCTCTCCGGGAGCACCCATGCCCAGCTCGCCCACTGACTCCCGGCCGCAGTCGTCGGCGCGCCCGCATCGCCCCGACCTCGACCCGCGCGGACCCCGGTTCGGCGCCGCCATCACGGCCGTTCTGCTCCTGGTGGTGGTCTTCCTGGCGCTGACCGGGGCATCCGTTGCCGCGCTCGTGCTTCTGACGGTTCTCGCGGCCCTCTTCGCCTGGGGTGCGTTCGCCGGCGCCGGTCGTCACCCCTACGGCGTGCTGTTCAAGACCTTCGTGCGGCCGCGCCTCGGCCCGCCGGCCGCCCTGGAGAACGCGGCCCCGCCGACGTTCGCCCAGGGAGTGGGGCTGCTGGTCACGGTGACCGGTGTGGTGCTCGGGCTGTCCGGGCTGGCGCCCGCCGTCGGCGCCGCCGCCGCCATCGCGTTCGTCGCGGCGTTCCTCAACGCCGTGTTCGACTATTGCCTCGGCTGCCAGCTCTACCTGCTGCTGGTGCGCGCCGGAATCCTCGGGCGCGGGCAGACGACGGCGGCCGGCAACTGACGGCTGCCGGCCTCGAGCTGCCGCGGCGTCTTCCCTGATCATCAGCTGGGA
>DATISQ010000293.1:0-8640 GCA_035581905.1 Cryobacterium sp. | reverse complement strand
CACGGCGATCGCGTCCTCGACGGCACGGATGCCCACCTCGGCCAGCTCCTCGAGGGCGGCCGCGAACCTGGCCTGGGCCATGGGGTCGCCGTGGCTCACCCGGAACGCGTTCGCGCTACGGCTCGGCGACACCACCTCGTCCCACGGCTCGGCGACGTCGGTGCCGGCGAAGCCGGAGAACACGGGGACCAGGCGTTCGACCGCGCGGTCGCGGTGGGCCAGGAACCCGGTGCCCCAGCCGGCCCGGGACCATTTCTGGCCGCCTGACGCGACGACATCCGCCACCTCGTAGGGGACATCCACTGCGCCGAAACCCTGGATGGCGTCGACGATGAGCAGGCGGTCGCCGATGACCTGACGGATGCCCTCGAGGTCAACGCGATGGCCGGAGCGGGAATCGACGAGGCAGACCGCCACGGCGGCGGTGGCCGGGGTGAGCTGCTCCCGGATCTGCCCGGGGGTGACGCGGCCGTGGTCGGTCTCCAGCCAGATCGGAGTGACCACCCGCAGCGCTTCCGCCGCGCGCACGGCCGCGAACGGGACCGTGGGGAAGTCGCCCGGAGACAGCAGCACGGCCCCGGTCAGGCCGAACATGGCCTGCATGATGCCGGTGGTGGTGTTGGGCTCGGAGACGATCTGATCGGGGCGGAAGCCGGTGGCCCGGGCCACGGCGGCGCGCAGCCGCTCGTCCTGCATCTGGAAGTGGTCCAGGCTGCCGAACCGGGCCCGCGAGAGCACCTCGGTCTGGCCGAGGGTCTCGGCCACCACGCCCGCCGACAGCGGGCCGATCCGGGCGTAGTCGAGGTAGCCGGGTTCGGCGATGAACCCCTCGAGGAACCGTTCGAGAGCCGTCATGGGGGTGCTCCTACCCGCCGAAACGGCGCTGGCGGCGGGCGAAGTCGCGCAGGGCGCGCAGGAAGTCGACCTGGCGGAGGTCCGGCCCGAGCGCTTCCACGAAATAGAACTCGCTGTGCGCGCTCTGCCACAGCATGAAGTCGCTGATGCGCTGCTCCCCCGACGTGCGGATGACCAGGTCCGGGTCAGGCTGGCCGCCCGTGTACAGGTGCTCCCCGATCAGGTCCGGGGTCAGCGTCTCGGCCAGGTCTTCGAGCCTGCCGCCGCTCGCCAGGTGCGCTCCCACGATGCTGCGCATCGCGTCGGTGATCTCGGTGCGCCCCCCGTAGCCGACGGCGAGGTTGACGTGCAGCCCCTTCTTACGGGCGGTGCGCGCTTCCGCGGCGTTCAGCGCGGTCACCAGCGGCTCGGGCAGTCCGGCCTTCGAGCCGACCTGCTGCACCCGCCAGTCGCGGTACCGGGACAGTTCCTCCGCGAGCTTGGCGATGATCTTCGTCAGCTCCGCGAGTTCCTCGCTCGGCCGGTTCGTGAGGTTGTCCGACGACAACAGGTAGAGCGTGACCACGGAGATGCCCAGGTCGTCACACCATTTGAGGAACTCCCGCATTTTCGCGGCGCCGGCCCGATGCCCGTGGGCGGCGGAGTCGAACCCGAGCTGTTTGGCCCAGCGCCGGTTGCCGTCGATGATCATGGCGACATGGTGCGGCAGGACATCCGGCGTCAGCCCGCGACGAAGGCGACGCTGGTACACCCCGTAGAGGATGCCGCGCGCCCAAGGAACTTCCCGTTTCTGCACACAGTTACGCTAGCCCACTCGCGACCGTCGCGTACCGCGCGCGGCATGCACGCTGTCGTATTCTTGCAAGCATGGCCTCAGAGGATGACATCCCCAACCTGCCGTTATTCGAAGACGACCTGCCCCCGCAGGTGGACATCAGACCCACCTGGCGGGGCTGGATCCACGCCGGTACCTTCCCGGTCACCATCGTGGCCGGCATCGTGCTGCTCCTCTCGGCCGAGGGCACCGCCGCCCGGTGGAGTTCGCTCGTGTTCGTGCTCAGCTCGATGCTGCTGTTCGGCAATTCGGCCCTCTACCACCGGTTCGACTGGAGCCCGCGCACGAAGGTCATCCTCAAACGGATCGACCACGCCAACATCTTTTTGCTGATCGCGGGCTCCTACACGCCCATCGCCGTGCTGGCCCTTCCGCCCGCCAAGTCCACACTGCTGTTGTCGCTGGTCTGGGGTGGCGCCATTCTGGGGATCGCGTTCCGGGTGTTCTGGATCAACGCGCCGCGCTGGCTCTACGTTCCGCTGTACCTGGCGCTGGGCTGGGGCGCGCTGATGTTCATCGTGGACTTCTTCCAGGCCAACGCCGCGATGATGACACTGATCGCGATCGGCGGGCTCTGTTATTCCGTCGGCGCCGTCATCTACGGGATGAAGCGGCCCAACCCGGTTCCGGGCGTGTTCGGTTTCCACGAAATCTTCCACACCCTGACCGTGGTGGCTTTCCTCTGCCACTGGGCGGCGATCATGATCATCGCGATGAACCCGATCTACCCGTAGCGCGGCTTTCCCGCACCCCGGTCGCCCATCGGTCCGGACTACTCCGGGTCGACGCCGTCGACCTCGGCGGCGGCTTTCGCGGCCATTTCCGCCTGCAGCCGTTCCTGGATCTCGGCGCGGTACGTGTTGCGGCGCACCCGGCGAGCCATGTCCATCGCCAGCAGGACCGCTCCCACGGCAACCAGGGCGATCGCGACGAAGCCCGCCGGGCCCGGCGTAACCGTGTTCGGGTCGAACTCGGGCGAGGGGGTGGCGGCCAGGACGATGCTCACGAGGGGAGCCAGGATCAGGCCGCTCACGAGTCGTCCCGCACTCCGGCGAAGAGGTCGGATTCAGGGTTCACGGTGTCAACTTTCGATTCGACGAGCTGGAAGTCTTCATAGGGCCAGGCCTGGCGGATCAGAGCGTTCGGCCAGAAGAAGAAACTGCTGGTGGGGGAAACCTGGCTCGCGTGGGCCCGGAGAGCCGCGTCCCGCACCTCGAGGAAGTCCCCGATGGGCACGTGGGTCGTGGCCAGCTTCGGGTAATCCTTCATCCATTCCCTGGCCGCCCCGAGTGGCTCCAGCAGGGGCGAGTCGGGCTCGGTGACGCTCAGTTCGAGGAACATGGCATCGACGCGTTCGAGGTTGAAAATCCGGTCGTAGTACAGCTTGCCGACCTGCCAGGGCTCACCGGCATCCGGATACCGGGTCGGGTCGGCGGCGGCCCGGTAGGCCTCCAGTGACACGTCGTGGCAGCGGATGTGGTCGGGATGCGGGTAGCCGCCCTTCTCGTCGTAGGTGACCAGGACCTGGGGACGGAATTCGCGGATCAGTCGCACGACCGGTTCCGCGGAGATCTCCACCGGGATGTCCGCGAACGAGTTCGGGGGCACCGAACCGTCTTCGTTCATCCCTGAGTCCTGATAGCCGAGCCACCGGTGCTGCACACCGAGGACCCGCTGGGCCTCGGCCATCTCCAGGCGGCGAAGTCCGGAGAGGTCGCGATCGGCCAGCGGGTGGCCGAGCACGGCCTCGTTCAGGATGCTCCCCCGCTCGCCGCCCGTGCAGCTCAGGATCATCACTTCGGCGCCGAGGCTCCGGTAGTAGGCGTAGGTCGCAGCACCCTTGCTCGACTCGTCGTCGGGATGGGCGTGCACCGCCAAGAGTCGCAGCGTCATGAAACTCCTCAGAAATGCCAGATAACCTTGGTACTAAGACTAATCGTTGATCCGTGAGTGTGGAGTCTGAGTGGCCCTGAGCAGTAACCTCGACACCCGGTATGGCCGCGCCCCGAATCGGGCCACGCGAGACCGCCGCGTTTTGTACATCATCGCCGGTTCCCTCGCGGCCCTCCTGCTGGGCTTCGTGGTCTGGGTGGGATTGGGGGCGTCCGAACCTCTGATCGAAACCCGGGACATCCGTCACAGCATCATCGACGAGAACACCGTGAGTGTCACGTTCGAGGCGTCCATCCCGGTCGGCCGCACCGCCAGCTGCGCCGCCCAGGCGCTCAACGAGAGTTTCACGGTCGTCGGCTGGAAGGTCGTCGACCTGCCCGCGAGCACCGTGTATTCGCGGTCGACGACGACGGATGTGCGCACCACCGAGCAGAGCAACACCGGATTGATTTACCGCTGCTGGCTGACCTAGACTGTTGACTTCGCCCTGACGTGATCGTCGGGGCGTCCGTTGTATATCTGCGGATTCACCCGCACGGGCATCGATCGAGCACGAACAAGCGTGAGGAGATTCCACCCATGACTACCGAAACCACGGTCACCTGGCTGACGCAGGAGGCCTACGACCGCCTGGCCGCGGAGCTGGAAACGCTCAGCACCGTCGGCCGCGTCGAGATCGCCAAGAAGATCGAATCGGCTCGCGAAGAGGGCGACCTCAAGGAGAACTCGGGCTACCACGCGGCCAAGGATGAGCAGGGCAAGATGGAGGCCCGCATCCGCACCCTCGTTCTGCTGCTGCGCAACGCCGAGGTGGGCCATGCACCCCAGAGCCGGGGCGTCGTCGAGCCCGGCACCGTGATCACGGCCACGATCGCCGGCGAGGAGAACCGCTTCCTGATCGGCAGCCGCGAGATCGCCGGCGACAGCGACCTCGACGTCTTCAGCGAGCAGAGCCCGCTCGGCACCGCGATCATCGGACTCATGGTCGGCGCGAAGACGTCCTACGTCACACCCACCGGCAAGGACATCGCCGTCGAGATCTTCCTCGTGGAGACCTGGACCGGCAACTGAAGCCCTGAGCCGGCTACAGAGCTGAGCCGGCAACAGAGCTGAGCCGGCAACAGCAACAGGCCGGTCAGTCGAACTGTGGGTCGTAACCGGCCGCGCGCAGCACGTCCACGACGAGCTGGCGGTGGTCGGGCCCCCGGGTCTCGACGCTGACGTTGAGTTCGACCTCGCTGATCTGCAGACCGACGCCGTGCCGCGTGTGCAGAACCTCGATCACGTTGGCGTGCGCCTCGGCGAGCAGTTCCGAGATGCGGGCCAGCTGGCCGGGGCGGTCGGGAAGCATGATGCGCAGCGTGAGATAGCGGCCCGAAGCCGAGAGACCGTGGCTGATCACGCGCTGCATCAACAACGGGTCGATGTTTCCCCCGCTGAGGATCGCGACCGTCGGACCGGTGGCGGTGACCTTGCCCGCGAGGATCGCCGCCACGGCGACCGCACCCGCCGGTTCGACCACGAGCTTGGCGCGCTCGAGCAGCATCAGCAGGGCACGGGCCGTGTCGTCCTCGGTGACGGTGACGACCTCGTCGACGGTGTCGCGCACGATCTCGAAATTGAGCAGGCCCGGCTTGGCGACCGCGATCCCGTCGGCGATGGTCGGCGTGATCTGGATCTCCAGCGCCCGCCCGGCCTCGAGCGAGGGCGGGTAGGCGGCCGCGTTGGCGGCCTGCACCCCGATCACCCGGATCTGGCGGCCGTCCCGGCGCGCGCGTTGCTTGAGCACGCTGGCGACGCCGGAGATGAGTCCTCCGCCGCCGATCGGGACGATCACGGTGGCCAGGTCGGGAACCTGGTCGAGGATCTCCAGGCCCACGGTGCCCTGGCCGGTGACGACATCCGCGTGGTCGAACGGCGGGATCAGGATCGCGCCGGTCTCCGCGGCCCATTCCGCGGCCGCCAGCAGGGGCTCGGCCACGGTGTTGCCGCGCAGGATGACATGCGCGCCGTAGTCGCGGGTCGCCTGGAGCTTGGGCAGGGCAACGCCCACCGGCATGAAGATCGTGGCCTGGATGCCGAGCTCCCGCGCCGCGAAGGCGACGCCCTGGGCGTGGTTGCCGGCCGAGGCGGCGACAACGCCGCGGGTCTTTTCCTCGTCGGTGAGCTTGGACATCCGGTTGTAGGCACCCCGGATCTTGTAGGACCCGGTGCGCTGCAAGTTTTCGCATTTGAGGAGGACCGGTGAGCCGAGGAGCTCCGAGAGGTAGCGGGAGGTTTCCGTCGGGGTGACGGTGGCGATCCGCCCCACCACGTCCCGGGCGGACTCGAAATCGGCCAGGGTCGGTCCGATGAGAGAGACATTGGTCATTGGACGGCACTTTTCTCGAGGCGGTACTCCGGACGACGGAAACCGGGGCGTTGCGGGACCGTCTGCCACAACGTGGAGACGAACTCGGGTGCCGAGTCGACACGCTCGGGTCGCCATGCCCCCCTATTGATGTAGCTGATCATCACGTTCAGCACGGCGGCGATCGGCACGGCGAACAGGGCTCCGGCGATGCCCGCCAGCAGGGCGCCGGCCGTTACGACGAGGACAACACCCAGCGGATGCACCTTGACGGCCGTGCCCATGATCAGCGGCTGCAGCACGTGCCCCTCGATCTGCTGCACCAGCAGCACGACGCCGAGCATCAGCAGGGCCACCACCCAGTCGTTGAAGATCAGGGCGATCACGACGGCCACGGCGCCCGTGGACACGGCGCCGACGATGGGGATGAACGAGCCGAGGAAGACCAGTACGCCGATCGGGACGGCGAGCGGAACCCCCAGCAGGGCCGCGCCGACCCCGATGCCGATCGCGTCGATGGAGGCCACCAGGATCTGTACCTTCGCGAAGTTGCCCAGCGTGGTCCAGCCGGCCACGCCCGCGCCGTCGATGGCCGCTCGTGCCCGCCGCGGGAACAGGCGCACGATCCAGGCCCAGATGCCCTTGCCGTCGATCAGGATGAACAGCAGGCTGAACAGAGCCAGCAGGACCCCTGCGGCCAGATGGCCGAGCGACGTTCCCACGGACAGCGCCCCGGTCACGAAGATCTGGCTGTCGTCCTGGACGGCGGTCCAGACCTCCCCGAGGAACGCGTTCAGCTCCGGCTCGGTCAGCTGCAGCGGTGAGGCCAGGAGCACGGCCTTCAGGCCGGCATAGGAGTCGGCGAGCCTGTCGTTCAGCCCGACCGTACCGACAGCGATCTGGGTCACGGCCAGCGTTAGCAGCCCACCGACGATCCCGAGGGTACCGACCAGGGCGATCACGACCGCCAGGGCCCGGGGCCACCGGTGCCGCACCAGGAATCCGATGAACGGCATGAGCAGCGCCGACAGGAGCACCGCAACGAGCAGCGGGATGATGATCAACCGGAGCTGGATGACGATGAAAATGAGAACCGCGATCGCCGCGGCGAGCGCAAGCAGACGCCAGGACCAGGCGGCGGCGAGGCGGATGCCGGCCGGAACGTTCTCGTCGACCCCGTTGCCGCTCGCGGGGGGGACCTCGATCAGGATCGGGGGTGCGGTTCGGCGTCGTGCGAACGCGCCGAGGATGCCGCCGCGGGCGGGTTTTCCTTCGGTTTCCATCACCGCATCATTCTAAGCAATCCCACGTGCCGACTCCGGCATGTGGCGGCCGTGCTGACCGCTCGCGATTCCCGCGGCGGTCACTCCGCCGGCGCCGGGAGCGGGTCGACCGAGACGGGCATGCCCGTGAACCGCACGGCGACCCGGTCCCCGACCACCGGATGCAGCCGCGCACCGTGCTGCACGACGAGCGATGCGCCATCGTCCAGCCGCACCCGCGTGCGCCGGAGCGAGCCGTGGAAACTCGACGAGAGCACGACCCCCGGCGCACCTTTCGTGTCGAATTCGAGGTCTTCCGGCCGCACGGAGACGGACACCGCACCATCCGCCTGCGAGGGGTCGAGCAGCGGCAGGGTGGCACCCTGCACCTGAGCGAAGCCGTGGCACACCACGCCGGCGAGTCGGTTGCTGAGCCCCACGAAGTCGGCGATGAACGACGAGGCCGGCCGGGAATAGAGCTCTTCCGGGGCTCCGATCTGCTCGATCGAACCGGCCCGCATCACGGCGACCCGGTCGGCCACGGCGAGCGCCTCGTCCTGGTCGTGCGTGACGAACAGGGTCGTGATGCCCAGTTCGGTCTGGATGCGCCGGATTTCCTCACGCAGCGACACCCGCACCTGGGCGTCGAGGGCCGACAACGGCTCGTCGAGCAGGAGTACGCGGGGCTCGGTGACGAGGGCCCGCGCCAGCGCCACCCGTTGCTGCTGACCACCGGAGAGCTGGTGCGCGAAGCGGTCGTAGTGGGCGTCCAACCCGACCAGGGCGAGGGCGGCGGCCGCGCGGGAACGACGTTCCTCGCCGCGGACCTTTCGCATCCGCAAACCGAACTCCACGTTCTCGCCGGCGCTGAGATGCGGGAACAGCGAGTAGGACTGGAACACCATGCCCAGATCTCGCCGACTCGTCGGCAGCGTCGACACGTCGGCTTCGTCGATCAGGATGGTACCGGCATCCGTGGATTCGAGCCCCGCCAGCACTCGCAGCGCCGTCGTCTTGCCGCTGCCGCTCGGGCCGAGCAGGGCGACGAACTCGCCCGCATGCAGCGTGAGGTCGAAGCCGGCCAGGGCGCGGTGGCCCGCGAAATTCTTGACGACGCCCTCGAAACGCACCGAGGCTCCCATCGGGGCGGTCGTCACCGGCGGGTTCACGGTCTCGAGCTGGTTCGGGAGCTGACGGTGGAGCTGATTCTGGATCATGGCTGACCTCCGGTGGTGGGTCGTCGCCGGCTGCCGGTGCGAACCGTGCCGAGACGCCCGATGACGAGCAGGAGCAGGAATGCGAAAGTGAGGGCGAGCAGCGACAGGATGACGGCCGTATAGGGGTCGGCCTTGCTGACGACCACGAGCGCGGTCTGCAGGGTGTTGCGGTTGAGCAGGGACGCGATCGTGAATTCGCCGAGCACGACCGCGACCGAGATGAACGCG
>DATISQ010000292.1:0-14877 GCA_035581905.1 Cryobacterium sp. | reverse complement strand
CTGCGCCGGTCCCCGCTCCCACGTCAAAGGCGCGCATCACGCACACCGACGCAACGAGCGCGCCGACTGCCGCCAGGTAAGCGCCCATTATCGCAACGGCCCAAGAGGGCAGGCGGCGCTTCCGAGTCGGTCTTGTGCGGTCAGTCGTCATCTCCGAAAGCTACAGTCCGCGCCCGACCCCGGGCAATAAGCCATGGCAATCGTGCCCTTGCCCTTCGAGTTTTTCTAAACCATCAACGAGTGTCAGTTGACGGACCCTGATCGCACGCGGGCCCTAAATTCCGGGCCAGAAGAGCTCCCGTCCTGGCCGAGCGCCCGAATAACCCGCCCGGCGAGGATTCGCCTTTGGGTGCGTCGACTGCAACACGCCGCAGCGTTAGGTCAGAGGTCGGCGAGCATGCTCACGGGGGACTCGATGCAGCGTGCAACGTAGGTGAGGAACCCTGCAGCGGTCCCTCCATCGCACACCCGGTGATCGAAGACTAGGGACAGCTCCACGACCGTTCGCACCGCAAGCGTGTGGTTGACAACCCAAGGGCGCTCGATCATCCGCCCGATGCCTAGAATTGCCGCCTCGGGGTGGTTGATGATTGCGGCGGACCCATCGACACCGAGCGCACCGAAGTTGTTCAGGGTGAAGGTGCCGCCGGTGAGGCGGGAAGGCGGGAACGAGCCATCCGCAGCCTGGGTCACGATACCGGCGATCGCATCCCGCAGTTCGCGGGTAGTCAAGGAGTGGGCGTCGTGCACCACCGGCACCATCAGTCCCCGCGGGGTTTGGGCGGCCAGCCCGAGGTTGATGGCCCCGCGCTGCAGGATCTCCTGACTGGCCGTATCGACTGAGGAGTTCAGCAGCGGGAACCTGCGAAGCCCGGCAACCGTGAACCGGGCGATCAGCGCAGTCACGCTGAAACGTTCTCCTGTTGCGTCGAAGAGCCGGTCCCGCGCGGCGAAGAGCTCGGTGGCGTCCACATCGAGCCAGACGGTGGCTTCGGGGATCTCCCGGCGCGAGGTGGTCATCCGCTCCGACACCACCTTGCGTAGGCCGGTGATGGGGATTCGGATGTCTGCGGTGGGCGCGGGCCGGGTCTCGACAGGCTCGACCACCGGTGCGGGCTCGACCGTCGGTGCGGGTTCGACCGTCGGTGCAGGTTCGACCGTCGGTGCGGGTTCGACCACCGGTGCAGACTCGTCCGCCGCCGTCCGTTCTCGGATGGCCGACTCGACGTCTCGGCGGAGCACAAGGGCGTTGCTCCCGCTGCCGATGAGCAGGGTCGCATCTAGGCCGTTGTCGCGGGCCAGACGCCGCACGAGCGGCGAGACCACTGGCGAGCGGCCGGCCGGGTGGGACGGAGATGTCGTAGCCGGGACGGAAGCCGCAGCCGGGACGGAAGCCGTACCCGCGTGAGCCGCAGCCGCCGGAGTCGCCGACGCCGGCGCTGGGGCTGCCGGGGTCGCTGCCCCGGGTGTCGGTTCTGCCGCGCCGGGCCGCATGCCGAAGCGCGCGGTGGACGGGCGGCGCACGGGACGCGTGTTTTCGCTCGTGCCATAGCCGATGAGCACGGCACCGGATGCCGACCCGTCGACCTCCGCGGCCGGAACCGCTGCCGGCGCCACAGCGGTCGCCGGTGCGGCATCCGTGGCATCCGTCACCGTCAGCAGCACCTGCCCGGCGTGCACGACCTGGCCGGCGACCCCGTTCAGAGCCTCGACCACACCGCCGTACGGCGAGGGCAGTTCCACGATGGACTTGGCCGATTCGACCTCCACCACGGGCTGGTCGATGGTGATGGTGTCGCCCACGGCAACCAGCCAGGACACGATTTCCGCCTCGGTGAGTCCTTCGCCGAGGTCGGGCAGGATGAAATTCTGACCCATCAGTTCCACTCCCACGTTCCGAGGGCGGCCAGGATGCGGTCGGGGGTTGGCAGGAAGAACTCCTCGAGCTTGGGGGAGGGGTATGGGATGTCGAAGCCCGTGATCCGCAGGATCGGCGCGGCTAGGTGGAAGAAGTTGCGTTCGGTCAACCGGGCGGCGACCTCGGCCCCGTAGCCGCCGAACTGCGCCGCCTCGTGCAGCACCGCGGCGCGGGACGTCTTTCGCACGGAGGCACCCACGGTCTCGTCGTCGAAGGGGGACAGGCTGCGCAGGTCGATCACCTCGATCGAGAGCCCCTCGGCCACCGCCAACTCAGCGGTGGCGAGCGCGGTCTTCACGGTCGGACCGTAGGCGATCAGTGTGACGTCGGTGCCCTCCCGCAGCACGAGCGCGGTGTTCATCGGCGCGGTGTGCACGGGCAGGCTGAGCTCGGCTTTGGCCCAGTACCGGCTCTTGGGCTCGAGGAAAATGACCGGGTCGTCACTGGCGATGGCCTCGCGGAGCATCGAGTAGGCATCGGCCGGGTTCGACGGCGAGACCACGGTCAGGCCGGGTGTGGCCGTCCAGTAGGCCTCGGATGAGTCCGAGTGGTGTTCCACACCGCCGATGTCGCCGGCGTACGGGATCCGGATTACGATCGGCAGCTTCACGCGCCCGCGGGTGCGGTTTCGCATCTTGGCCACGTGCGACACGATCTGCTCGAACGCCGGGTAGCTGAACGCGTCGAACTGCATCTCCACGACCGGGCGCAGGCCGTACATGGCCATGCCGATCGCGGTGCCCACGATCCCGGACTCGGCCAACGGGGAGTCGCTCACCCGGCTCTCTCCGAATTCGGCGTACAGCCCATCGGTCACCCGGAAGACGCCGCCAAGCGGGCCGACATCTTCGCCGAACAGAACGACCGTCGGGTCGTCGCGCATCGCATCCTGGATCGCTGCGTTGAGCGCCGCCGCCATGGTGAGGGTGACCGGCGCGCGCAGGGGCGTCGGTACGGTGTCGTGGAGAGTCATCGGGTTCCCCCTGCTTGGGCGGTGCTGGATTCTGCGGGGCTGGAAGCCACGGATGCGGCGGCGTGCTCGGCGAGTTCGGCCGCCAGGAAGGCGCGCTGCTCCGCCAGGGCGGCACGCGGCGTCGCGTAGACATGGTCGAAGAGCTCGAGCGGATCAACCGGGGCGGTCCGGGTCATGCATTCCCGGGTGTCCGCAGCCAGATCCTCGGCCTCGGCACGGATGTCCGCGCGCTCCGCGTCGCTCAACACCCCGATTTCGCCGAGGTAGGTGTCCAGTCGGGTGATCGGGTCGCGCCGTCGCCAGATCTCCAGGTCCCCGGCGTCACGGTAGCGGCTCGGGTCGTCGGAGTTGGTGTGTGCCTCCATCCGGTAGGTCAGACCCTCGATCAGGGTCGGGCCGAGGCCGGCGCGGGCGTTCCCCACCGCCGCCGAGGTGACCGCGTACATCGCGGCGACGTCGTTGCCGTCGACGAAGTAGCCGGGCATCCCGTAGCCGATGGCCTTGTCGGCGATGGTGCGGCAGCGCATCTGCTTGTCCAGAGGCACGCTGATCGCAAACTGGTTGTTCTGCACCACGAAGACGACCGGGGCCTGCCAGACCGCGGCGAAGTTGAACGCCTCGTGCGCGTCGCCCTCACTGGTGGCCCCGTCACCGAGCAGGGTCAGCGCCACGGTGCTGTCCCGCTTGAGTTTGGACGCGGTGGCGAGGCCGACGGCGTGCAGCGCCTGGGTGGCGAGCGGGGTGGCCTGCGCGGCGATCCGGTGGGCGTTCTGGTCGTAGCCGCTGTGCCAGTCCCCGCGGAACGAGGCCAGGATCTGCTCGGGCGGCACGCCGCGGGTGAGTAGGGCGATGCTGTCCCGGTAGGTGGGGAAGAGCCAGTCGTCGGTGTCGAGGGCGGCGACCGCGGCGATCTCGCAGGCCTCCTGGCCGAGGGCCGAGGGGTACGTCGCCAGGCGCCCCTGCCGGGTCAGCGCGGTGACCTGCACGTCGAACCGGCGCGCGACGACCATGCGCCGATACAGGCTGAGGAGTGTGGCCGGGTCCGGTAGAGCGAACCCTCCGGCTTCATCGGGCGGCGCGGCGCGGCCGGTGTCATCGATCAGGCGGAGGGGGCGCGGCGCGGCGAGGGGGCTCTCGACCAGGCTCTCGACTTTGAGGCTCATGACGCAATGGTGCGGCATCTCCTCGCCTTCGACGATGCCCGGGCGACGGATGTGAACGTTTGGTCGGAAGCGGCGTCGCGCCGGGCCATTCGTCCGTGAATAACGGCCGCTCAGTGCCAGCTGTCCGCCGCCCGGGCCGGAGGCAGGCCGGTGATTTCCTCGAGGATGAGGTGGGACCGGGTGGAGATGACGCCGGGCATGCTGTGGATGTCGCGCAGGATGGCCTGGCTCAGCTGCTCGTGGTCCGGGGCGCTGACGGTGAGGATGATATCGATGTCGCCGCTCACGGCCTGCGCCTTCTCGACGAAGGGCAGCTCGCTCAGCCGCCGGGCCATCTCGGCCCAGGAGACATCGCCGATCTTCACGATCACGAGGGCGGAGACCCGGAGTCCCAGCGCCCGGCGGTCGATCTGCGCACCGAACCCGGTGACCACGCCATGACGCACGAGATTCTGCACCCGGCTGTGCGCGGTGGTGCGGGAAATGTGAACGAGCGTGGCCAGCTGACGCATCGACAGGCGGCCGTCGCGGCTGAGTTCGGCCACGATCTGCCGGTCGATGGCGTCGAGCCCGTCGGGTGCGCCCGGAGCGACGGGGACCGAGTGTTGCGTCATTGGAATCCTCCGGCTGGGGAAAACCTCAGACTACTGCCAGCTCAGGAGACTGCCGCATCGCGCGCAGGTAGTGGTTCTTGGGCCAGTGGCGCACGCGGCGCGGCAGCCGGGGATAGACGCGCCCGGTCAATCGGATCAGCCGGTCGAAGCGGCGCTGCGACGCCGCCGACCAGGGCAGACCGAACAGCTTCCGCACCGAGTCGGGGAGCAGCCCGACCGTCACGAACCGGCCGAGCGGCATCATCAGACGCAGCCAGAGCGGTCCGGTGCGCGGATACAGCAGCTGGCGGGCCACGGCGCGCGTGGCGGCATTCGTCTTCAGCTCGTCGAGGCGTTGGTCGAAGTACCGGGCGAACGCGGCGCGGTCTGGCGGCCACAGCTCCGACGGCATCTGCAGCGCCGTGCCCAGCACGGCGTACTCCCGGTAGAGCGCGTCGGACGTGGCGTCATCGAGTGGGCCGTAGACCAGCTCCCGCATCGTGATGGCGGAGTCGTACAGGGTTGCCGCCACCCAGAGCTGCAGCTCGGGGGTATAGGCGTTGTAGGCCGGGCCCGCCGCGGTAGCCGGGCCCGACACCGGGCCGTGGGCGTGATTGACCCGGCGGCGCGCCCGGGCGGCCTCCTCGGGAGTGCCGAACACGACGGTGTACACGTAGGTCAGGGTGGCGCGCAGTCGATCGAGCGGTCGGGACGTGAAGTCGCTGTGGTGGGCCACCCCGTGGCCGACCGACGGGTCGGCGATCTGCAGCAGGATGGACCGCCCCCCGGCGGCGATCAGTACGGCCTCGCCGGCCATGTCTCTCATCTGCATGATTGCCTCCCCGCTTGATGCCCGAGTGTATCGCTGCCATCGGGGAAGCTGATGGGTGGAATCCGCGACACTGGCCGGCAGGCTAGCCTTGATCGATGATCTTCGGCCGACGACACCCGGCCCCGGCTCGCACCCGCCGCCTGGCGGCGTTCGCCGCCGTGACCCTGCTGGCCCTCACCCTCTCCGCCTGCACCGCGGCCCGCGGAACGGACACGAGCGGCGGCACCGCCGGCCCGGCCCCGCTCGGGCCGAGCTGGTCGGCCGATCCCGTGGCCGAAGACGCCAGCCGCCGCCTGGCGGCCATGACCCTGACCGAGAAGGTCGCCAGTCTGCTGATGCTGCACCAACCGGGTACGGATGCCGCCGCGCTGCGCTCCTTCGCCGCGGTGAACGCCCTCGGTGGGCTCATCCTGATGGGCGATAATGTGCCGGCCTCCCCGGAGGACATGCGGGCGATGACGGATGCCCTCAGCCCCGACCCTGATCTCCCTCTCCTGGTCGGCATCGATCAGGAGGGTGGCGAGGTCTCCCGGCTGCCTGCCGACCTTGCCCCCGGGGCGGCGCATCTGCAGACGCTCCCCGCGCAGGCCACGGAGGAGGCGTTCCGCAGCCGGTCCACTCTGCTGCAGTCCGTCGGTGTGAGCGTCAACTTCGGCATCGTCGCCGATGTCACGGCCGACCCAGGCTCGTTCCTGGCCGGCCGGGTGCTCGGCACAGACCCGGCCTCGGCATCAGATCGGGTGGCCGCGGCGGTCGCCGGTGAGCACGGCCGGGTTCTGAGCACCCTCAAGCATTTCCCGGGTCACGGGGCGGCGCCGGGGGACTCGCACCGGAGCATCCCGTCGACTCCGCTCGGTTATCAGGACTGGCTGAGCCGGGAGGCGCCGCCGTTCCAGGCCGGGATCGAGGCCGGGGCGGAGTTGGTCATGTTCGGCCACCTGGCTTACACGAGTGTTGATCCGAAGCCGGCGAGCCTGTCCCCGGCCTGGCACGAGATCCTCCGCACGGAACTCGGCTTCGACGGTGTCACGATCACCGACGATCTGCTGATGCTCCAGGACTCCGGTCTGCCGGAGTACGCCGACCCGGCCGAAAACGGGATCGCCGCCCTGGCTGCGGGCAACACCATGCTGCTCTACGTTTTGCCGGCGGACCCCGCCCGGCACGGCATCGATGTCACCGCACTGATCGGCAGAATCGTCGGAGCGGTCGATTCCGGGCGCCTCACGGTGGAACAGATCGATGCAGCCGCCCACAAGCTGCTGGTGCTGCGCGGCCAGGCCGCTCGCTGAGCCCCCCGAAAGTGGTCCGCGGGTTAGCGCTCTGCCGTGCCGACAAAGTACGCGGTGACGACGTCACGGGTGCTGAGCGGATCGTCCCCCGAGATGGGCGCGACCTGCACAGTCCAGCGAGGAGCGGACCGATCGATGCCGTCTTCGCTCTCGGCCCAGATAGCTTCTTCCTCCGCGCACGAGTACGTGCCGTACCAACCGGGGTGCTCGGCCAGGTCGTTCCAGACTCCGCCGCTGCGGATCAGGCAGCGGTCCCCGTTGCTGAGCAACAGTCCGAAAGGTTGCGCCTCCTCGGGCGCGGTGGCGGCCGGCACGCTCCCGGTGCTCGGCAGGCGCACCACCGCTGTGTTCCACGGGTCGCGGTAGCAGGCCACGAAGCCGGGGATCGAGTCTTGCCAGCATGCCACGGCGAACGCGCTCGACGGAGAGCAGACGAGAATGTTGTCATCGACGGCGACCGGGGACGGCCGTGCATCGAACGACGTGCTGCCGCAGTCGAGTGTGACGGTTGTGTCGTCGGTGATGGAGAAGCCCGCGGCAGGTAGACCGCTCTCGGTGACCGGGCGAATCACCACGCTCTCGGTTGCCGGTTCCGAGGTGGTGGGGAAAGTCGGAGGGGACGCGCAGCCGCCGAGAAGGACCGCCAGCAGTCCCAGGGGGAGTAGAAGTCGTGAGCGCATTTCAGCCCTCCGTTCCACCCGTGCACCAGCCCCCTGAGCGACCGACGGTACCCGCGGCCACAGAGGCAGTCAAGGGATTCTGGAGGCAGCGGCCGCACCGGGCCGGAAAGTTCTTTCACCGTTTCGGAATAATTCCAATTCCTATGCGCTTGCATGAAAACGAGGACGAGAATCCACCGTCCCGTGAATTGAGGAGAATCCATGACTGAGACCACCGCAGTGAGCATCCCCGGCTACAAGGCCGGAACCTGGACCATCGACCCGACCCACAGCGAGGTTGGTTTCAGCATCCGTCACATCATGATCAGCAAGGTCAAGGGCTCCTTCGAGAAGTTCGACGCGACCTTCGTAACCGGCGAAAACCCGCTCGACTCCTCCGTCACGGCCACGGCCCAGGTCGCGTCGATCAACACGAACCAGGCTGACCGCGACGGTCACCTCCGCACCGGCGACTTCTTCGACGCCGAGACCTACCCGACCATCGCCTTCGTCTCCACCGGCGTGCGCCAGGTCAAGGACGATTTCCTCGTCGACGGCGATCTCACCATCAGGGGTGTCACCAAGCCCGTCACCTTCGACTTCGAGTTCGGCGGCTTCGGCACCGACCCGTACGGCAACTACAAGGCCGGCGCCACGGCGAAGACCGATGTCACCCGCTCCGACTTCGGGCTCACCTACAACGCGGCCCTCGAGACCGGCGGCGTCCTGCTCGGCGAGAAGGTCACCATCACGATCGAACTGCAGGCCGCGCTCAACCAGGCGTAGCCGTTCCCGCGCAGAGCTCTGCGACGGAACTGGACGGACGACGAAAGGGCCCCACAGGAGTGGGGGCCCTTTCGTCGTTTTCGCGAGGCTACGGTGCCGACTCGGCGATCTCCCGGCCGTGCACCGTCAGAGCCCGGATCACCGCGACGCCGGCGACGATGAACAGGATGGCCCACAACGGGTAGTACGGCAGCTACGCAAAGGCGATCAGCGCGAATTGCGCTCGCGTTGTCGTTCCGACCGGGCAAATTCTGAACCCCGAAAGATTCCGGCTATTCGCCCTTGATCTCCTCACGCACCCGGCGCAGATCTTCCATCAGCGACCCGATCAGGATCCAGTGCTGCGGATGGGGCGTCGCAATGATCAGGGGAGCGGTCAGCGTGGGCGGCTCGAGCGGCACGTTGACCTGCTGGGCTCCGGGGTGGTCGACCTGTTCAGCGAGCAGCCTCAGGTCATGGGCCGCTCGGCTCAGTTCCACCGTGATCGCGAGCACCGTGGGCTCGAGGTGCAGGGAATGGTCGTAGTGGTCGCGCAGTGACCGGGTCATGCCGATCGTGCGCGCGACGAGCGAGGTCAGCCTGGTGAAGAGTTCCTCGTCGACGTCGAGCAGGCGCCGGTTCACGGCGTGCCGGGGGTTGAGCGTGAGGCTCTCCTCGGCCTGCTTGATCGCCTGGTCGGCCTTGGCGAGCATGGGACGGAGCAGCCGCACCTTGATCATCATCTCTTCGATCTGGCTGGACTTCTGGGGAAACCGCAGGGCGTCGACGATGCGATCGAGGGTGTCCGCGATCTCGTACGCCAGCCGGACCACGGCCGCGTGGGCCGGTGCGAGCAGCACGGGCGGAACGATCAGGGCATTGACTAAGAGTGCGGCCGCCGCCCCGATGATGGTTTCGACGATGCGATCCCGCGCGTATTCGGCCGTGGCCGTGCCGATCGTGAGCAGGAGCATGGCGCTGATCGGGATCTGGCTCGCCGAGCTTGGGGCGAGCCTCAGCGCCCACGCGAGCATGATGCAGAACACGATGGCCAGCAGCACGACCCAGCTCGACTGGCCGAAGGCGACGCCGACGCCGTAGGCGATGATGACGCCGCCGATGACGCCCAGGCTGCGCTCAACCGCACGGCCGAGAGTCTGATTGATGTTCGGCTGCACCACCAGCAGGGCGGCGATCGCGGCGAAGACGGGCAGCTGCTCGGTGTCCAGGAGCAACTGCGACAGGATCCAGCCGAGCGCGACCGCCGCGGAGGTCTTCACCGCCTGAAGCAATGGAATCCGGCTTGTCGATCGCAGCCGGGTATTGATTCTCACTTGCCTAGGGTAGTCGAATGCGCCGCGCAGTCGAACGCACGGTCCAGTCGACCCGGGGCTGGTGCCGGTAAGCCTGCAGGGTTAGGGCAGGTCGTCGTCGGTGCGGGCACCGAAGACGATTTCGTCCCAGCTGGGCATCGAGGCGCGCCCGCGCTTCCCATTGCCCGACGCACGAGGCGTCGCGGCCGGAGACAGCCCGCCCGCGGCCTGGGCGGACCAGGCGTTGCGGGGCGTCTCGATCGGCACGGCGGCGGGAGCGGAAGACGCAGCGGGAGGGTCCGCGGCGGCCTCGACCGGCTGGTTGACCAGACGGATGCCCGGGGCCGGGTTTCCGCCACCGCCACTGCCGGTGCCCGCGCCGTGGCTGAGGCCGGAGTGGTGGCTCTCGGACTGGTTGCTTTCGAAGGCGGCGGCTTCTCGCTCCCCGCGGCGGCGTCGGAGGGAAGCCAGCAGGTCGGCGGTCTCGCTCAGGCTCTGCGGCGGTTCGTCGGCGCGTTTGATGGCTGCCCGGGACACGGCATCCGTCGTGCCCGCCGAACGGGAATACGGCACCGGGTCCAGGATCGGCGCGGTGTCGTTCAGTGGCTCTTCGGCCAGGGACTCCCTGAAAGTGAAGGCACCGCTGTCGAACCGCGACACGTCGGCGAGGCTGGTTTCGGCGCCGACGGCCCGCAGCCGCGGGATCAGGGCGCCCTTGAGTTCACCCTGTTGCGACAGCGCAATGGCCTCGCTGCCGACCGGGGACAGGGAATTCTTCTTCGGTTCGAAATCCCAGCGGGCGTCGTGGTCGATGTCATCGGCGGTGAAGGCCAGCTTGACGATCCAGCCGGCGCCGGGCTCCTTCCAGCTGGCCCAGCGCTCGTTCGTGGCGCCGAGGGAGGCCAGACGCTCACGGATGACGGTGCCGAAGTTCGCTCCACCCTCGATCGGGTCGGGGTCGATGGCGGTGTGCACGGGCACGCTCAGCGCGCAGGAGACCATATAGTCACGCTCGGCGACGACGGGCCCCTCGAAGCGGCGCACGAAGTCGAGGGACGCCCCGGTGACCGCGGCGACGTCTTCGGCGGACATGCCCGCCCGGATGTGCGCCTGAACCTCCTTGGGGCTCAGCTTCGGCCCCGCCGTTGGTTCCGCCTGGGTTTGGCGAAGCCGGGACTGGAGAACTTCATCGATGGGGATCCGGAACCGGTCACCCTCCTCTGACGCTGCGAGCAGCGCGCCGTTCTCGACTCCAATAACTTTCAATTCCTGCATGTTGAAAGCCCTCTCGCCATCACTAGTGCGACCAAGACTGCCATGTAAATGGCGAATCTCTGGGGAATACGCCGGGCGTGCCGCAAGTTGATGTCTGTGCCGAGCAAGTGGCGCGGCGTGTAGTTTGCTATTCCGCCCGGATTGTTGGAAACTATGGCCGCCGAAATCGTTTCTCGGCGTAACTGAATGGATGGGTATGGCAACCGATTACGACGCACCACGGAAGACCGAAGACGACTCAGAGTCGATTGAGGCCCTCAAGGAGCGCGTACCCGACAAGATGTCCGGTGTCGTAGATGTCGACGACTCGGATAACCCCGGTGGTTTCGACCTTCCCGGCGCCGATCTGTCCGATCTCGACCTCGATGTCGTCGTTCTGCCTCCGCAGGCCGACGAGTTCACCTGCGTGGAGTGCTTCCTGGTGAAGCACCGCTCGCAGATGTCGCACGAGACCAAGCTCGGCCCGGTTTGCCTGGAGTGCGACTCCTAAACGCGCTTAATCATGTGATGCTGGCCGTCGCGATCCATTGATCGCGGCGGCCAATTTCTGTGGGTGCCGCGTCGACACGAGCCAGTACGGTGCCGGGTCGGTCGCATCCACGATCGGGATCCGCACGACCGGGCGAATCCACCCGCGGATGAGCAGCCAGGCCCTGGCGTCGAGCCTTTGGCCGCGCTCCAGGGATGCCTCGTCTCCGTCGAAGGGCGCAGCCTCGCCGACCAGATCTGTCGAAATGCTCGCGCGCCCCGCGGTGAGCTCACCGTCTTTCACCTGCACCACCGGCGCCGATAACAGCAGCGCGAGAACGCAGGCGGCGTACAGACCGGCGGCTATCAGAACCCCGGCCAGCATTGAAATCGGTGCGAACACGAGGATGCTGGCAGGGATGATGAGCGCGGTGGCGACGTAGGGTGCGGGAGAGGCCCAGAGTTTTTCACGATATTGAGGCATGGGTCTATTCGATCAGACTTCTGCACTAGCCTCGACACGTGGCAGAAAGCGTCGAAGTCCTGATTACCGCGTCCATCCTCCCGAGCTACGCGCACCCGGGTGACGCGGGAGCGGACCTTCATTCCTCCCAGGCTCTGGTCCTGGCCCCCGGCGAACGCGCACTGGTCGGCACGGGCGTGTCGATCGCACTGCCCGACGGTTTCGCGGCCTTCGTGGTGCCCCGCAGCGGCCTCGCGTTCAAGCACGGCATCACGATCGTGAACGCGCCGGGCACCGTCGACGCCGGGTATCGCGGCGAAATCAAGGTCACGCTTCTCAACACCGACCAGACCTCGTCCTATGCGGTCGCGGTCGGCGACCGCATCGCCCAGATCATCATCATGCCGGTCAGCCGGGCCACCTTCATTCCCGTGGACCGGCTGCCCGGCAGCCAGCGCGGGGAAGGCGGGTTCGGGTCCACCGGTTTGAACCAGCACATCAGCACGGGCACCTCAACGGCAGGAGACATACAGTGAGCGACACCGCGAACCCGGAGGAGATCCCGGACGAGACGGCCAAGTCGGCCCCGGCCGATCGCGCGACCGAGGGTCCCCTCGACGAAGTCGAAGCCAATCCCGTGCGGCCCTACGTGGACCTGGGCGGGGTCAAGATCCTGCCGCGAGAGGGACTCCACCTGCGGCTGGAGATCGAAGAGGGCAGCAAGCGCGTCGTGGCCATCGGACTCGACTACGCCGGCTCCACGCTGCAGGTGCAGCCGTTCGCCGCGCCCCGCTCGAGCGGCCTTTGGCACGAAATCCGGGCCCAGATCGCCGACCAGATCGGCAAGCAGGGCGGAACGACGACCCTGCGTGAGGGTCCGTTCGGCCCCGAACTCGTGGCGGAGATCCCCGTGGCCGCGGGCCAGGGCGCGGACGGAACGAGCCGGCTGGCTCGGTTCATCGGAGTCGACGGCCCGCGCTGGTTCCTGCGCGGTGTGATCGCCGGCGAGGGTGCCATCAATGCCGATGCCGCGACCGAGATCGAAGACCTTTTCCGCAGCATCGTCGTGGTGCGCGGTTCCGCCCCGATGCCGCCTCGTGACCTCATTCCGCTTCGGATGCCGGCCACCCCCGCCAGCGCGGCCGAGCCGGGCCAGTCCTGAAGCAGGCCGATGACGGACGCACCCCTGCCCGACGAGGCCCGCGACCATGACGCGTCACAGCACGCGTCCGATTCGCCTGTGCCCGCACCGTTAGCCGACGGCATGGCCGCGGCGGCCCGGCGGGCAGGCTTCACTCCGGCCGCCGAGGGCAAGCCGATCAGCGGGCGTGCCCTGCTGTCCGCAATGGGCGGCATCCGTGGCCTGGTGGAGGCCGTGCTGCCCGGCCTCGTCTTTCTGATCACCTATACCTTCACCCGGCAGCTTTTCCCCGAACAGTCGCTGGTGCTGTCGTTGGTCGTGCCGGTGCTGATCGGCGTCGTCTTCATCGTGCTGCGCCGGATCAGCCGGCAAACGGTGTCGCCCGCCGTCGGCGGCCTGGCGGCCCTGGTCGTCAGCGCGGTGCTCGCCCTGTTCACCGGTCGCGCTGAAGACTTCTTCCTGCCCGGATTCTGGACCAACGGCCTCTACGGCGGGGCCCTGTTCATCTCGGCGCTCATCGGCTGGCCACTCATCGGGTTGGCCGTCGGCTTCCTGATGGGTGAGGGAATCGCCTGGCGCTTGAATCCGTCCAAGCGCCGGGTCCTGACCATCCTGACGCTCTGCTGGGCGGGCCTGTTCGCGCTGCGCCTGGCCGTTCAGCTGCCTCTGTACTACTCCGGCAACGTCGAGTGGCTCGGTGCCGCCAAGCTCCTGATGGGGATCCCGCTCTACGCACCGCTCCTGGTGATCTCCTGGCTGGTGGTCAGGGCGGTCTACCGTGCCGACGACCGTGAGGCCGACGCCCAAGCCGACGCAGGCGCGGCTCGCCGGACCGAATAACAGCCGGGGGATTCCGCAACACTCGCCCGAATAGCGGCGCAAGGCGCGGGGCACCACTAGAGTTATCTCTACGTCAAGATAGTTGGACGTTGGACATCGTCCGCACGTGGCATCCGCCGGTTAGGTCACCCTTACTGGCAGGGGCAGGCGTCCGGTCGTCAGGATTGAGGATTGCGGACGGTTTCGCCGTCGGTATCCACGAAGGAGAGGGCATCGTGTCGGCGCTTAATAATGCGGTCGTAAACAGTTTTGGAGCCAAGGACACCCTGCGGGTCGGGTCGACGGACTATGAGGTCTTTCGTCTCGACGCGGTCAAGGGCTACGAGAAGCTCCCGTTCAGCCTGAAGGTGCTTCTGGAGAATCTCCTCCGCACCGAAGACGGCGCCAACATCACCGAGGCCCACATTCGTGCCCTGGGCGAGTGGGTCCCCACCGCGGAACCCGACACCGAAATCCAGTTCACGCCCGGACGCGTGGTCATGCAGGACTTCACCGGCGTGCCCTGCATCGTCGACCTCGCCACCATGCGTGAGGCCGTGGCAGAGCTCGGTGGCGACCCGAAAAAGATCAACCCGTTGGCTCCGGCCGAGCTAGTCATCGACCATTCCGTCATCGCCGACCTGTTCGGTACCGCGGACGCCCTCGAGCGCAACGTGGAGATCGAGTACGAGCGCAACGGCGAACGGTACCAGTTCCTGCGTTGGGGCCAGACGGCGTTCAACGACTTCAAGGTCGTCCCGCCCGGAACCGGCATCGTGCACCAGGTCAACCTGGAATACCTGGCCCGCGTCACGATGACCCGCACAGTGGTGGGCGCTGACGGCAACGCCGTGCTGCAGGCCTACCCCGACACCTGCGTCGGAACCGACTCGCACACGACGATGGTCAACGGCCTGGGCGTGCTCGCCTGGGGCGTGGGCGGCATCGAAGCCGAGGCGGCCATGCTCGGCCAGTCCATTTCGATGCTCATTCCGAAGGTGGTCGGCTTCAAGCTCAACGGCTCGATCCCGACCGGCGTCACCGCGACGGATGTTGTGCTCACCATCACGCAGATCCTGCGCAAGCACGGCGTGGTCGGCAAGTTCGTCGAGTTCTACGGTGCGGGCGTTTCGCAGGTTCCGCTCGCCAACCGGGCCACGATCGGCAACATGAGCCCCGAGTTCGGCTCCACGGCAGCCATGT
>DATISQ010000291.1:0-9470 GCA_035581905.1 Cryobacterium sp. | reverse complement strand
GGTGGGCCGGCGCATACCGGCGTCGTGCAGACGGATGTACGCGGCGACGAGGGCCGCCATCACCTTCTGCAGCGCCCGCTGCCCGTCGACCACCGCGACCTCGAGCCCGCGGCCGTCGCTGGTGACCGCCGGCTCCCCCGCCCCGTAACGGGCGAGGACCTCCCGGGCCGCCGGGCCGTCACCGGCGTCGACCAGGGCCACCTCGAGGCGGTGGCCGCCGATCTGCGCCTTGAGCTGGTCGGACGTGCCTTCGGCGATCACCCGGCCGTCGTCGATCACGACGATGTCGTCCGCGAGCTGGTCGGCCTCCTCGAGATACTGGGTGGTCAGCAGCACGGTGGTGCCGTCGGCGACCAGACGTTTGATCACGGCCCAGAGCGCGATCCGGCTGCGCGGGTCCAGTCCCGTGGTGGGCTCGTCGAGGAACAGCACCTTCGGGTTGATCACCAGCGCCCCGGCCAGGTCGATCCGGCGGCGCATCCCGCCGGAGAAGCCCTTGACCGGACGATTGCCGGCCGCGGTCAGCTCGAAGAGATCGATCAGCTCCTGGGCCCGACGCCGCGATTCGGCGGCGCCCAGATGATAGAGCCGGCCCACCATCTCGAGGTTCTCGAACCCGGTCAGGTTCTCGTCGACGGCCGCGTACTGGCCCGAGACGCCGATGATGCGCCGCACCCCCTTGGGGTCGGCGACGACGTCGATCCCGTCGACGAACGCGGTGCCGGCGTCCGGCCGGATCAGCGTGGTCAGCATCTTGACGACGGTCGTCTTGCCGGCACCGTTCGGGCCCAGCAGCGCCTTCACGGAACCCCGCGGCACGGAGAGATCCAACCCGGCGAGCGCGTGCACCGGACCGGATTTGGACCGGTACACCTTGGTCAGACCGGTGGCCTCAATGATGGTCATGGGAACGTCCCTGCCTGGTCGAGGGGAATGAGCGGAACCAACAACATATGTTAATGACCTCCGGCAGAACAGACAACCGCCCGGCCGGATCGCGCACCGGCGAGCGCCTGACTATGGTGTGCGCATGAACCAGGCCCGCTGGGACAAAATCGTGCAATGGCCGCTGCTCGTGGCCTCCGTTCTTTTCCTGATCAGCTACTCGTTGCGGGTTCTGGCCGACCTCGACGGTCCCCGCCATCTGCTCACGGCTGTCGTCCTGGGGGCGGCCTGGCTGATCTTCGCCGGCGACTATCTGGTCAACCTCTACCTGGCGCCCGAGCGCGGGCGCTGGTTCATCACGCACCTCTTCGACCTGGTGGTGGTGTTCCTGCCGGTGCTTCGACCGCTCCGGTTGCTGCGGCTGGTGACGAAGCTGCCGATGTTCCAGCACAGCCCCGGCCAGGCCGTGCGCTCCCGGGTCGGCCTCTACCTGGTCGGGGCATCCAGTCTGCTGATCTGGATGGGTTCCCTGGCGGCCCTCGACGCGGAGCGGTCGGCCCCCGGCGCGAACATCACCACCCTGGGTGATTCCGTCTGGTGGGCCTTCGTCACCGTCGCGACGGTGGGCTACGGCGACTACTTCCCGGTCACCGGCGTCGGCCGGCTCGTGGCCGTCGGCCTCATGCTGGGCGGCGTCACGCTCGTCGGGGTGATCACGGCGACCCTGGCCTCGTGGATCATCGACCGCATCGCGGCCGCCGGGCAGAACCGCTGAACCGCTGACCCGCTGACCCGCACTTCGCCGGCACTCGGCTGCCCCCAGCCGTGCCCGTGGCGTCGGCCACAGCTACTGGTGCGGTATCCGTGCCGGGGCCACACTGGGCCCATGCTGGGTGAACTGAACGACCAGGAAATCGACGACGTCCTGCGCAAGGCGGTGATCGGCCGGATCGGCTGCCACGCCGGCGGCCAGACCTACATCGTGCCGGTCTCCTTTGCCTACGACGGAGAACACGTCTACGGGCATTCCGGCATCGGCCGGAAGGTGGCGATGATGCGGGAGAACCCGTCGGTCTGCTTCGAGGTCGAGCAGGTCGACGACCTGGGCAATTGGAAAACCGTGGTCGCCTGGGGCACCTTCGAGGAACTGATCGGCACGGATGCCGCGGCGAGCCGGCAGCTCCTGCTCGCCCGGTTCGCCCCGCTGATCGCCACCGCCACCTCCAGTGCCACCGCCGTGCCCCGTCTCGGGCCCGACGGCACTCCGCTGCCCTTCGGCCCCGTGCCCGAGGCCAGGCCCGGCCCGGTTCCCGGCCCGAAGCCCGGCCCGAAGCCGAAGCCCGGGCCGGTGCGCGCGCACGCCCCCGCCCCGGATCCGGCGAACCACGCCGGCGACGGTCCGACTCAGGAGGCGGTGCTGTACCGCATCCGTCTGACCCGGAAATCCGGCCGGTTCGAGCGCAGCTGAACCGCCGTCCACGGCACCGGTACTCACGGCCCGGGTGCTCCCGGCCCGGATGCTCCCGGCGCGGTGGCCGGACCGCTGCCGGTTAGCCGGCGGCGAGGATGTCGACGACGAAGACGAGCGTGTCGGTGCCTGCGATGCCCGCGTCGGGCTGGCCCTCGGCACCGTAACCGAGCTCCGGCGGGATCACGACCATGACCTGGGAGCCGACCGTCTGGTCGACGAGACCCTGGGCGAAGCCGGGAACGACGGAGGTCAGGGAAATCGGGGTCGGGCCGCTCTTGCCCCAGGTCTGGTCGAAGACCTCACCGGTGGACCAGACGACGCCCGAGTAGTGCATGACCACGGTGTTCTCTGCGGTGACGGTGGCGCCGTCGCCCTTCTTGAGCACGGTGGTTTTCAGCTCGGTCGGAGCTTCGGCTGCCGGGATGGTCATGGTCGGGGCGCCGTCCTTGGCCAGCTCGACGGTCGGGAAGCCGGCTTCCGGCGTCTGCGCCTCGCCGTTCGCGCGGGCCGGGATTTCGCTCTTGACGTCGATGACAAAGATGATGTTGTCTTCGGCCGCGACCTTGAGCTCCTCGTTGCCGCCCTCACCGAACGCGTCGGCCGGCGGCGCGACCACAGCAACGCGCGATCCGTAGGTCGCGCACGCGACGCCCTTCATGAGTGCCGGGAAGACGCTGGAATCCTTGGCCAGGGTGATGGGGGCGCCGAGGTCGTCGCCGAAACCGCCGGCGTTCATCTTCTCGCCACTGCTCGCGTTGTACACGGAGAAGCCCAGCTCGACGATGTCGTCGGTCTTGACGGCGTCACCCTTGCCCTCGGTGACGACGGAGACCTCGGTGTCCTCCGTGGTCATCGGCGACTCGAATTTCACTTTGGGCTCCTCGTCGGCCTTGCCGGTGACCTTCACGGCCTCCGACGCCTTGCCGGAGTCGACGCAGGCGATCCCCGCCGCGCCGGTTTCGTCGGAGGGCGACGGGCTGCACCCGGCGAGGGCGAGTACGGCGACAGTAGCAATGGAGAGGAGAGCAGGAAGTTTACGCACGCTGATCTTTCTTTTCGACAGTGATCCAGTCGGGTGATCTATTCGACGGGATTGGGCACAGGTGATTCGATCGGCAGCATCTGAGTCGATGGGCATCCGTTCGGGCCTTCGCCAGTATGCCCGACCGAGATCAATGCCGCCTGAGTCCCGGCAGACAGCAGATCGGCCAGGCTGGGACGCCGCCCGGTCAACTCCGGGTCAGCGCCGTGTCGGCGCCGGGTCGGCGCCCGGTCAGAGGCCCTCGGCGATCGCGGCCGTGGCGACGAGCCACGCTTCGCGGGTGCGCGGCGCGAGGGCGTCGAAGTTCAGCGACCCCCCGGCCACGAGGGCGGCGTCGTAGGGCACGTCAACCACGGCGCGGGTCAGCTGGCTGAAGTGGTCGTGCAGCCGCAGGGACAGCTGGCGGTCGGCCGTCTTGGCCGGCGATGCCAGGATCGTGACCGCCTGGGCGACCTTGTCGGCGTGGCCCTTCTGACGCAGGCCGTCCAGAAGCGAGGCCGCGCCGTACGCGGTGTCCTCACGGATGGTGGACACGACGACGAGCTGGTCGGCGGCCTCGACGGCCGCCTCCCAGTTGGACGCCCGCATGTTGTTGCCGGTGTCGATGATCAGCACCCGGTAGAACCGGCTGAGCGCGGCATGCAGTTTGCCGAAGGCCACGTCGTCGATGCTGGCCGCCCCGGCCGGGTCGAGGTCGGAGGCGAGCGCGTCGAACCGGGCGTCGCCCTGGTTGCGCACGTAGTTGTCGAGGTCGCCCACGCGTGCGGAGCTCGAGTAGGCGAAGTTGTCGAGGTCACGGAGCAGGTCGACCGCGGTGTTGGTGTGGACGGCCGTCTGCGCCCGCACCCCGAGCGTGCCCATGGTCTCGGTGTTGTCCCAGGCGAGCGTGTAGCCGCCGCGATGGATGCCGAAGGTCGCGGCGATGAGCAGGGTGGCGGTGGTCTTGTGCGCCCCGCCCTTCGGGTTGAGCACGACGATGGTGCGCGGGCCGACCAGGCTGCGCTGTACCGACGCGACCGCCGCGCGGTGCGACATCTCGCCGGCGCCGGGGGCCGGGGAGACGAGTCCGCCGGTCAGGCGGCGAACCGTTCCCTGCCAGCCCAGGAGGGCGGGTCCGGCAACAAGCGGCGGACGCGAATTCATGAAGTCGGCGAGGTTCGGAGCCCCACCGTCAAGCGCTGCGGGAGCGACGGAGACGTCGTCCGTCACGGACGCCGACAGCGGCGGGTCGGTCAGCGGCGGGTCGGTCAGCGCCGGCTCGGTGTCTGTCTCGGTGAGCGTGCCGCCCAGTACCGGCGCCGGCCCGATGAACTGCGTTGCGGAGCGGGGTGCGGAGAAGGCCGGGGCCGCGAGGTCCAGCTCCTGGTCGTCCTCATCGTCGGCGTCGGCGTGGAGATCGAGAACGAGACCGTCGAACTCGGTGACCGGCGCGCGACCGGCCGAAGTCTCCGGGGCCGGTTCGATCTGGACGACCTCGAGCACTGTGCCGTCGAGCATGCCGGCATCGCGCGCGGCGTCGTCCAGCATGTCCTTGTCGACCGCAGTGTCGAGCGCGGCGTCGTCAAGCCCGGTGGCCTGGTGAACGGCGTCGTCGTGCACGGCGTCGTCGTGCACGGCGTCATCGAGCACGGCGGCCTGAAGCACGGCGGTGTCGAGATCCGGGGCCTGCTGCTCCCGAGGAACGACCAGCGCGACCAGTTCGACGACCTCCGTCTCGGAGACGGCGGCGGAGACCGCGTCGGCGTCGTGAGGCTCGGCCGACTCCGAGTCCGAGTCCGTTTCTGGTTCTGGTTCCGGTTTTGCGGGGGTCGGGATGAAGGCGCCATCGTCTTCCACGTCCCCGTTCGGATGCACGATCAACGGCGACTTGCCCTGTTCGTCTTCCGCGGTCAGGCGCACCGCGCGATCGATCGCGCGCGCGGCATCCGTGACCCGGTTGATGATTTCTTCGCGCACGCCGGCCTCGTCGGCGGCGGCGATGTGCGATCGGACGCCGTCGATGACCAGCTCCCCGGTGCCATCGCTTCGAATCATCGCGCGAATGCGAGGAAGTGCGGAAATGTTCTGCGTCATGTTCGGCCTTTTTTCGTCGAGCTCAGCTCATCAAGCGTGAGCACGTCGAAGATCCATCGAGCGTGCCCTGATCAGCCTACGGGGTAGTGGAGTCCACCCCCGTTTGGCCGAGACCTGAGTTGCCAGGAGACGCGGCTGGTCGTCAGCGCTTCGAGCCGGGACCCCGAGGGACGCACCACGGGGCCCGGCGGGCGAGGACCGCCCGCTGGTGCCGCCTGCCATCGTGCACGACGTCGCTTGCGAGCTCGCACAGCGCCGCACGCGGTGGCGGAGACCGTGACCGACGGCCCCGCTCCCCGATTGCCGAGGTCACGCCGGGGCGGGCGCTCTCGCTTTGCTAGGCCGCGTGCGGCTGCGGCACGGCCCAGCGGATGGCGCGCAGGCCGGACCTGGTGGCGTGCGTGTCGTCGTGACCCCTCTGGCGGCGGCATTCCACGAGGTCATTCGTCGGGGTGATGTGCGGGTCGCGGCACGAGCTTGAGTAGCTGGTGTAGTCCGTTTCGAGCAAGAGCTGGTCGTCGGTCAGGTTCTGATGGGTCATCTGTCTGTGGTTCGGTTCAGGCGCACGGGCCGCCCCCCTGCGGTATTACGCGGTGCTGCCTGTTCGACTCCCGTACGGTCAGGCTGGTGATTGTGTGCCAGCGTACGTTGACATTTCGCATTAAGCGAGTATGAGTCACTTTCTTTACACGATGGAAACCCGGGCGACACCGTTTCGGGGCCGCCCGGCGCTCGGTCGCGGGTCAGCGGAAGGCGCTGATCCCGGTGAGGTCCCTCCCGATCAGAAGCGACTGCACGCTCTCGGTTCCCTCGTAGGTGTGGATGGATTCGATGTCGGCGAGGTGCTGGATGACGTGGTTTTCGAGCAGGATGCCGTTGCCGCCGAGCATGTCGCGGGCCATCGACGCGATCTCCCGCGCCGCCCGGGTGTTGTGGTACTTCGCCAGCGACGCCTGGATCGGCCGCAGCGTTCCGGCCGCGTCGAGCTCGGCCAGGCGCAGACAGTGCAGCTGCATGGACGTGAGTCGGGACAGCATCATGGTCAGGCGCTCCTGCACGAGCTGGAAACCGGCGAGCGGCTTGCCGAACTGGATGCGCTGGGTCGAGTAGTTCAGGGCGGCCTCGAACACCGCCGTGGCATGGCCGAGGGCCGACCAAGCCACTCCGAGCCGGGTGGCGAAGAGCACGGCGGAGGCATCCTTGAACGTCCGGGTTCCCGGCAGCACGGCGTCCAGCGGAATCCGCACATCCGTGAGGGTGATCCGGGCCTGGTGGACGGCGCGCAGCGATCCCTTCCCGGTGATGGTCTCTCCGTGGTACCCGGGGGTGTCCTGTTCCACCAGGAAGCCGCGCACATTGCCGTCGTCGTCGCGGGCCCAGACCACCGTCACATCGCCGACCGAGCCGTTGCCGATCCACTTCTTCTCGCCGTTGAGCACCCACTCGTCACCGTCGCGCTCCGCGGTGGTCTCGAGGCCGACCGAATCGGAGCCGTGGTCGGGTTCGGTCAGAGCGAAGGCGCCGAGCTTCTCCGCGCGGGCCAGCGGCACCAGCCAGCGCTCCTGCTGCTCCGGGCTGCCGAACAGGGCGATGCTGCGCAGGGCCAGCCCGCCCTGTACGGCGACCACGGTGCCCATCGAGCCGTCCCCGCGGGAGATCTCCATGTTGACGAGCCCGGCCGCGAGCGGCGACATGGGGCTCAGTCCGGGGCCGACGACACCGTCGGTGAGGAGGTCGAGCTCGCCGAGCCGCCGGACCAGGTGCAGCGGGTACTCGGCCTTGTCCCAGGCCTCCGTCAATTCGTCCAGCGACTCCGTGGCGAAGCTGCGGGCGCGGTCCCAGAAGGCACGGTCGGCCTCGGGAACGTCGCCGAACATTCCGTAGTAGTCGGTGTCGAGGGGCTTGGAGACGTCGTAGTCGGGCACGGTTTCCCTTTCGTGGAGGACTGATTCGAGGGTCACACTCCGGCCACGCCGACCGCTGGAACAGGGCCACGGTGCCGTCTTGCGCCGGACAGAAATGCCCAGGTACAAGTTCTACCTGACACTCAGTACCAGGTCAAGTGAAACTCAGTCTCAGCGGGAGCGCGTCTCCGCGCGAAGGCGCTCCTCGATGGCGCGAGCCAGCTCCGTAGGATCCGTGGCGGCCGGGAAGACGGCGACGACCACGTCGCCCGCGGGACACGCCTGGGGGTCCGACGCCGGGGCATCCGGGTGGAAAAGACGCCGCACCTCGGCCAGTTCAGCGGCCAGCGAGTACGGGCCGACGCTGTCCGACGCCCGGATCAGGCGCCGCAGCACGAAGTTGTGGGTGGCCGTCACGGCGGCCGCGAACCGGATGGCGACCAGGGGCGGCAGGCCCGGCACGGCGCCACGCAGATAGCTGGCGAACATCCGTTCGTACCGGATCGCCATGATGGTTTCCCGGTCGCGCAGCACGGGGGTGTCCCGCAGAACCCGGTCCCGGATCCGCACGATCTCGAGCCGCTCGCGGAACCGCTCGAAGACCATGGTGGCCGCCTCGCACACGGCCAGCCAGGGGTCCGGATGCTTCGCGGCGAAGTACGTGTCGATGCGCGACACCAGCTCCTCGTGGTCGGCGAAGATCACGTCGTCCTTGGACCGGAACTGCCGGAAGAAGGTGCTGCGCGAAACCCCGGCCGCCTCGGCGATGTCCACGGTGCTCGTCGCGTCGTAGCCCTGCTCATCGAACAGGCGAACCGCGATGTCGGCGACCTCGACCCGCGAGAGCGGTCGCGGGAGCGGTCGCGGGAGCCGCGGCGACTCAGCAGGTCGAAGCGGTGCGGCAGGCAGGTCTGACATGATCTGGCGAAATTATCACGGAACACGCACGAACGGATGCCCTGGGCAGGCTGAGCAGGGCGGGCACCCCTTGCCCGGTGGAGGGCGGGCGGGCAGTCTGGCAGCGATGAGGGAGCAAGCGTGACCACTTCAGGGACGAGCGCCGGTGCACCGGCGGAGCAGGTGACCCGGGAGGGGCGCCGCGCCCTCGTCACCGCCTGGATTTCGGTGGCCCTGCTGCCGGTGTCCTTCCTCGCCGCCATGGTCCTCGGTGACGCCCTGCTGAGTCTCCAGGGTTACCAGAGCGGCGGCGATGAGCCGATCCCGCTCGAGGTAATTGCGCTGGCCGGCGTCCCGGCCTTTCTCGTTCTGATCGCTCCGGCCATTCCGGCCATGGCGTTCGGCTTCCGCGCGCGACGCCTGGGCGTGCTTTCCGGCACTTGGCCTGCGGTCATCGGGGCCGCCGCCCTGGTGTTCGGGCTGGTCACGAACGCACTCCCATTACTCCTCACGAGCCGCGGCGGGTAGTTCCCCCCGGAGCGGCTCACTCACCTGGACTCTGGTCGCAGGAACCAAAAAGGAGTAAGGTCACCGTCACGGTCAATAGAGACGGTGCGGTTGCGCCGAGAGAGAGCGCTCCCGACATGGACTTCCATCCCCACTGTCCGCACCGCGCGTGCGCCGGACGTATGCGAACCCGGGCCGTGGCCACCGACACCCTGGCGGACGAAGAAATCTGGTTCCAGTGCGAGGAATGCGGGTCTGAGAAGCACTGGACGAACCTGGGCGACCGCGACGTTCCCGGCATCCGCTAGGCCGGATCCCCAACCCGTAACCGGTGTGACCGGGCGAGGGCTCGTGCAGCTGCGCCGGGAAGAAGAAAGCCCGTCCACCTGAACCGTGCGGCGGAGATCTATTCGATTAATACGTCTCCAAAAGTGCTTTTATTGTGAGTTAGTCTCGACTTTACGTTCGAGACAAGCTAAAATTGCCTCGTGACCAACCTCCTGGAAACACCCGCAGCGGATGCCGCGCCCGGCCCCTCCGCGGCGGCGCGGGCGGTCGCGGAGCTGCAGGCTCTCGCGGCCGGGCTCGGGGAATCGCTCCACTGTTCGGCGGTGCGCGGCTTCGACGACGACGGGCTGCTGCAGGTGACCACCGCGGTCGAGGTCCTCGGCCGGCGGGTGGACGCGTTGCG
>DATISQ010000290.1:0-6002 GCA_035581905.1 Cryobacterium sp. | reverse complement strand
GATGATGCGGGCGTGCACCTCGACCAGGTTGCCGGGCTTGATCGGCCGGGTGAAGTGCACATTGCCGACGTAGGCGGTGACCGTGTCGGAGGCGCTCCAGCCCACCGCGCAGGCGTAGGCGGCCTTGTCGATCCACTCGAGCACGCTGCCGGCGGCGACGGTCGCGCCCGAGGCGGCGACGTCAGCGGGAACGGCCATGAACCTGAGGGTGATGCGGTCGTCCGGCCTGGTGGGGCCGGACGGTGTATTCGGACGGGCAGGTACGGTGGTCACGGATTCTCCAACGGAAGCAGGTCGGGGGCTTCGGTCCAGATTTTCACGACCGGGCCAGGGGGTTTGCGGCTCAGCCGTGGGTGCGGCGGTGTTCCTCGAGGACCTCGACGACGAGGTCGTGGTCATCGCGCTGGGCCAGCCCCGAGACGCCGACGACGCCGATGAGCGAGCCGCGCACGCGCAGCGGGAAGGCGCCGCCGTGAGCGGCGTGCGTGTTCGGGTCGAGGTACGAGTCGGTGCGGAAATCGCGGGAGTTCGCCCGGAAGCGCGTGCCTACGGCGAAGGAGGAGCTGGCGAACCGGCGCACCACCCGGAACTTGTTCTCGAGCCAGGCGTCGTTGTCGGCGCAGGCACCCGGCAGTGCGGCATGGAAGACACGCTGGTCGCCGAACATGATCGACACGGCGATCGGATGCCGGCGAATGTTGCCGAGTTCCACGAGCCGCGATCCCACGGCCCAGGCATCACCGACGTCGAAGGAGTCGAACTGGAGGATGCGCTCCTGGTCCAGCAGCAGGGGGAGGAGAGCGGCGGCCTCGGAAGCGTCGGTCATCGCATGCCCTTCGGGTTGTCTGACGGGGGGTTTGAGCGTTTTCTGAAACGGGGCTGGAGTGTGCTGCAGCCAGTCTTCCACTCCCGCGCTCCGAAGAAGAGCCGACGATGGCGAAGATGGTTGATGAAATATCGACAACCATCGATATACTAGGAGGGTCGTCATCACGGACAAGTCGTCCCCTGTGGATGCCGGCTGAGGAGATGGTCACCCATGGCACACATCGAGATTTTCGAACCAGGACTCTGCTGCGGCACGGGCATCTGCGGCGTCGACGTCGACCAGTCCCTGGTCACCTTCTCCGCCGACCTCGACTTCACCCGCGCCAACGGCGGCGATGTCGCCCGGTTCAACCTGGCCCAGGAGCCGCTCGCCTTCGTCGAGAACGAGGTGGCCCGCCAGTTCCTGCACACGGTCGGCCAGGAGGGACTGCCCGTCACGCTGGTGGGCGGGGCCACCGTACTCACCGGACGCTATCCCTCCCGAGCCGAGCTCGCGAGCTGGACCGTCCTGGCTGATGCCGACACCGACACCGATACCGCCGACGGCACCGATACCGCCACCGCCGCGGCCAGCCATCTCGCCGCCGTCCAGCCCGAGGGGTCGGCGCGACTGCTGGCCATGTCCGGATCGGGCAGCGCCACGGCCACCGAGAGCCCGGCCGCCGAGGGCGCCGCAACCGCCGAGGGCGCCGAATCCGGCTGCTGCGGCGGCTCCGGCTGCTGCTAGGGGCCGATCATGACGACCCTGCGCTTCCTGGATGACGCCCCGCGCTTCCTCTTCTTCACCGGCAAGGGCGGGGTCGGCAAGACCTCCATCGCGTGCGCGAGCGCGGTGCGCCTGGCCGAGGCCGGGGCATCCGTGCTGCTGGTCAGCACCGATCCGGCGTCCAATGTGGGCCAGGTCTTCGGGGTCGGCATCGGCAACACGGTCACCCCGATCGAGGCGGTCCCCGGCCTGTCGGCCCTCGAGATCGACCCCGAGCAGGCGGCCGAGCAGTACCGCGAACGCATCGTCGGCCCGGTGCGCGGCCTGTTGCCACCCGCCGAAGTGGCCTCGATCGAGGAGCAGCTCTCGGGTGCCTGCACCACCGAGATCGCCTCCTTCAACGAATTCACCGATCTGTTGACGGATGCCGCGTGGACCGCCGCGTACGACCACATCCTCTTCGACACCGCTCCCACCGGGCACACCATCCGCCTGCTGCAGCTGCCCGGGTCGTGGACCGACTTCCTCACCGAGGGCACGGGCGACGCATCGTGCCTCGGGCCGCTTTCCGGCCTCGAGAAGCAGCGCGCCGTCTACGCCGACGCCGTGGCCGCACTCGGGGACCCCGACCGCACGCGGCTGGTGCTCGTGGCGCGCGCCCAGACCTCCACCCTGCGGGAGGCCGCCCGCACCCAGGCGGAACTGGCCGCCATCGGCATGGAGCGGCAATACCTGGTGGTCAACGGCATCCTGCCGGCCGGCACGGACACACGCACGGACACGCCCGCCCAGGCTGCGACCGCGGCCGACTCGCTCTTCGCGGCCATCCGGGAGCGGGAGCAGCAGGCCCTCGCCGACATGCCCGAGGAGCTGCGTGCGGCGCCGACCGACTACGTGGAGCTGAAAAGCACCAACATGGTGGGTCTGGCGGCACTCCGCAGCCTGCTCGAGCCCGAGGTCGTCCCGGCATCGGTCACCGCCGTCGACACGGCCGTTCCGGGGGCACCGCTCTCGGCGCTGGTCGACGAGATCGAGGCCGGCGGCCACGGCCTGGTGATGCTGATGGGCAAGGGCGGCGTGGGCAAGACCACGCTCGCGGCGGCGATCGCCGTCGGTCTCGCCGAACGCGGACTGCCCGTGCACCTCACCACGACCGACCCGGCCGCGCACCTCGACGACACTCTGGCCGGCGGCCTGGTGAACCTGACCGTGTCGCGGATCGACCCGGCCGTCGAAATCGCCGCCTACACCGAGCGGGTCATGAGCACGAAGGGCGCGCACCTCGACGAGCAGGGCCGGGCCATGCTGCAGGAGGACCTGCGCTCGCCGTGCACCGAAGAGATCGCCGTGTTCCAGGCGTTCTCCCGGGTGAGCCGGGAGGCGAAGAACACCTTCGTCGTGATGGACACCGCGCCCACCGGCCATACGCTGCTGCTGCTGGATGCGACCGGGTCGTACCACCGTGAGGTCACCCGGCAGCTGGGCGACGGCATCCGTTTGACGACGCCGATGATGCGGCTGCAGGACCCGGAGCAGACGAAGGTGATCCTGGTGACTCTCGCCGAGACCACGCCGGTGCTCGAGGCCGCGGAGCTGCAGGCCGACCTGGAGCGGGCCGGCATTACCCCGTGGGCGTGGATCGTGAACAACTCGATCGCCGCCGCTGCGCCGACCAGCCCGCTGCTGCTCGCGCGGGCCCGGAACGAGCTCCCCGAGCTCGAGCACGTGCACGAGAAGCGCGCCTCGCGGCTCGCGGTGGTGCCGCTGCTGGCGGAGGAGCCGGTCGGCATTCCAGCACTGCTCGCGCTGGTCGCGGGGAGGCAGCCCGCGCCGGCATCCGTGGCTCCCTAGCCACCCGAGGGCCCGCCCGAGTCCTCGCTGAGCCGTGAGTTCGGCCCTATTTTTCCGCCCGAACCGGGGCGAAACTCACGGCTCGGCGGACCGGCCGGCTAGCGCACGACCGGCTAGCGCACGACCGGACGGGCCGTGGTGCTGCGCACGGCCGACCAGACGACGATGACGACCACCAGCACCATGGTGACCAGACCGAGCCCGGAGTAGCCGACGGCGCTCAGCACCAGGCCGGCCAGGGCGCCGCCGAGGGCACCGGCCCCGTTCATCGACAGGTCGGAGAAGCCCTGCAGGGCGGCGCGGTCGTGCACGTCCACGGCCTCGGCGATCAGCGCCGAGCCGGCGACGACGGATGCCGACCAGCCCAGTCCGAGCAGGATCAGCCCCACGGTCATGGCGGTCGGGGACTCCCCGGCCAGCCAGAAGAGGGTCAGTGCGGCCAGCAGCACGGCCTGGCCGATGAGGATGACGGGCATCCTTCCCAGGCGGTCGGCCAGAGCGCCGAAGACCGGCGACAGCGCGTACATGCCGGCGACGTGGAGGCTGATGGTCAGCCCCACGATGCTCAGGGTGGCGCCGTGGTCGCGCAGGTGCACCGGGGCCATCGACATCAGGGCGACCATGGTGGCGTGGCTGAAGGCGATCACGGCCACCGCGAAGCGGGCCTGCGGGTTGGCGCGCACGATGGCCAGGCCGCCCCGCCGCTTTCCCCCGGAGGGGTCCACCTCGCGCGCGGCGAGGGCGGTGAGCAGCGGGTCGGGGCGGAGACCGACCGTATAGACGACGGCGGCGCCGACCGTGGCGACCAGGGAGAAGGCGAAGGCGCCGGTCAGCGGGGGCAGGCCGAGGGCCTCGCCCACGACCTCGCCCGGGCCGAACAGGTTCGGGCCGAGCACGGCGCCGATGGTCGTCGACCAGACCACGATGGACAGGTCGCGCGCCCGGAATTGCGTGCTCGCGAGGACGGTGGCGGCGAAGCGGGCCTGCAGGTTCGTGGCCGACCCGGCTCCCAGGAGCATCAGGGCCAGCAGGAGCAGCGGGAAGATGTCGACGGCGACCGAGGTGATGGCGAGGATCTCGCCCGAGCCGGCCATGAGGGAGCCGGTCGCGAGGGAGCGGCTGTGCCCGCGGCGCTGGGCCAGGCGGGCCAGCGGCACCGCCACGAGGGCGGCGCCGAGGGTGCTCATGGTGGCAGCCATGCCCGACCAGGCGCTGGAGCCGGAGAGCTGAGCGGCCAGCAGGGCGCCGAGCGACAGCGTGGCGCCCATGCCGATGCCGCCGAGGATCTGGCCGGCGATCAGCACCCGCACGACCGTGCGCTGCAGCGGCGTGTGGTCGGCGGGCGTGGGAGCGGGAGCGGGGCCGGTATCCGGGGTCACGGGGGCCGGCGCATCCGGGGTCAGGATGTGAAGGTCTTACGGAACTCGGAACCCTTGAGGGGCGTGCCCGCGAGGGGAGCGAGGAGGCAGAAGTCGAAGGTGCCGGCGGCGATGAACACGGCGCCGAGGGCGGCCAGCAGCAGCCACCAGCCGCCGAGGACGACGGCCACGACAACCAGGACGACGCCGGCAATGATGCGGACCCAGCGGCCGGCGGTCGAGCCGAGGAACTGAATGAGAGCCATCAGAAACTCCTTCTATTGAATGGTTCCACTATACCCCCGGGGGTACAAGTCGGAAGGTTCGAGCGCGCCGAGGTCAGGCCCCGACGACGAGCAGGGTGTCCAGGGCGTACGCGGCGCCGTCGCCGTCGCCGGGAGCCTCGGGGTCGGTGGCGAGGTCGCGGCGAATGGTCTCGCAGCGCACGACGCGGGAGGCGCCGAGGCTCGCCGGGTCCATGCTCGACTGCAGCAGCTCCGGCGTGTAGAGGATGTCCGGGTCGCGCGGCCCGGGAGCCCCGGTCTCGAGGTTGGCCCGGTCGTGACCGAGCACGACCAGGCGCCCGCCGGGGGAGAGCCACCCGGCGGCGCGGGCCAGCACGGACCGCAGGGCGGGCTCGGGCAGGTGCAGGTACATCACGGTGACCAGGTCGTACGTCTCGCCTGCCGGGTCCCAGGTCGTGGCGTCGCCGACCTGCCAGTCCACCGACACGCCTGCCTCGGCGGCGTGCGCGCCGGCCTGGCCGAGGGCCTCGGTGGAGAAGTCGACCGCGGTGACCGTCCAGCCGCGCCCGGCCAGCCAGATCGCGTTGCGGCCGTCGCCGGTGGCCAGGTCGAGGGCGCGTCCCGGCGCCCACGGGCCCACGGTGTCCTGCACGATCTGCGCCGGCACGGCCGACCAGAGGCGTCCGGCCTGGCCGGCCTGTGCCTCACGGGCGAGGCGGTAGCGGGTGTCCCATTCGGTGGCGTCCATGGTGTGTCCTCTCGGCGGGCATCCGTCGGTGGGAACGGATGCTGCAGGAAGGCCAGTTTCGCACGCTGCGGCGGCTCAGCGGGAGAGCGCGGCGAGCTCGGCCCGGGTGGAGGCGCCCACCTTGCGCAGCAGGTTGGCGACGTGGAACTTGACCGTGTTCTCGCTGATCGAGAGCGTCTCGGCGATCGACCGGTTGCGGGCGCCGGAGGCCACCAGCTCGAGCACGCCCTGCTCGCGCGGGCTGAGACCCCAGGCGGCGGCCGCGG
>DATISQ010000289.1:0-3976 GCA_035581905.1 Cryobacterium sp. | reverse complement strand
GGCGGCGGCGGTGCGCACGCTGTGCACGACCCGGCGAACGCCGTGGCCCTCGTAATAGTGGGTGCGGGCGCCGATCAGGAGGGCGCGCTTGCCGCTGGGCAGCAGCACCGAGCGCAGTGTGCCGGCGTGGCCGGCCAGGGCAGGCTCGCTGAAACCCGTGATGTACTGCGCGTCGAGGGTGTGCGTGGTCTCGCCGATGAGATCGGCGGCCTTGCCCCATCCGCTGCCCAGGGTCAGGGCGATGTCGTGGTGGGCTACGCCCGTGGCCTCGGCGATCTCGGAAGCGGCGGTCCGTGCGACATCGAACGGGTCGGTTTCCGGTGCGTCGAGGGGATTGATATCGGTCTTCAGCATCCCGCCATTCTAATTGCCCGCCGATTTCGCACATGGTCGCTGATCCAATTCGACGGAGATTCTGCGATATTCGGGCCGAAATGGGGCCTGAATGTCAGTTTTCGCCAGAATCTCCGTCGAATTGGTTCGGAGGGGGTGAGCGAGGGTCGCGGGGTTTGGCGGCGGGCGCGCCGGGGCAGGAGAATGTGAGCATGGCCTACGACTTCGAACGCAAGCAGCGCATCGCTATCCTCGGCGGAGGCCCCGGGGGGTACGAGGCCGCCCTGGCCGGCGCCCAGCAGGGCGCCGAGGTCACCCTGATCGAACGCGTCGGCGTCGGCGGTTCGGCCGTGATCACGGATGTCGTCCCGTCCAAGTCCCTCATCGCCACGGCCGAGGCCACCAACTCGATCCACGACGCCACCGAGCTCGGTGTGCAGCTGTTCGTGCGCGGGGAGAAAGGCAAGCCGGCCCGCCCCGAGGTGGCGATCAACCTGGCCGCGGTCAACAAGCGGCTCCTGGCTCTCGCCCGGCAGCAGTCCGAGGACATGAAGGCGACCCTGATGCGCGCCGGGGTCAACCTGGTGCACGGCCACGGCCGGCTCGACGGAACCAGCGGCGTGATCGTGTCCACGGCCGAGGACGGCGTCGGCATCGATTTCGACCGGATCGAGGCCGACACGATCGTCGTCTCCGTCGGGGCGACCCCGCGCATCCTGCCCACCGCGATCCCCGACGGCGAGCGCATCCTGACCTGGACGCAGCTCTACAACCTGCGGGCCGTGCCCGAGCACCTGATCGTGGTGGGCTCCGGCGTCACCGGGGCCGAATTCGCCTCCGCCTACCGCGCCCTCGGCGCCAAGGTCACCTTGATTTCGAGCCGGGACCGGGTGCTGCCCGGCGAGGACGCCGACGCCGCGAACGTGGTCGAGAACGTCTTCAAGCGCAACGGCATGGCCGTGCTCAGCAAGTCGCGCGCCGAGTCCGTCGTGCGCACAGAAGGCGGCGTGCTCGCCACGCTGGCCGACGGCCGCACGGTCGAGGGCAGCCATTGCCTGATCGCGGTCGGCTCCGTACCGAACACGAAGGGCCTCGGTCTCGAGGAAGCCGACGTGCAGCTCACCGATTCCGGTCACATCCGGGTCAACCGGGTCGCACGCACCTCGATGCCGAACATCTACGCGGCCGGGGATTGCACGACCGAGCTGCCGCTGGCATCCGTCGCCTCGATGATGGGGCGCACCGCGGTGTTCCACGCCATGGGCGACGCGGTCAACCCGATCGAGATCCGCAATGTCGCGGCCAACATCTTCACGCAGCCGGAGATCGCCACGGTCGGCTGGTCGCAGAAGCAGATCGAGGACGGCCTCACCCGCGGCAGCATCTACAAGCTCCCGCTGGCGTCGAACCCGCGGGCCAAGATGATGGGCATCAAGGACGGCTTCGTCAAGCTGTTCGCCACGACCACCACCGGCACCGTCATCGGCGGCGTGATCGTGGCCCCCAAGGCCAGTGAGCTGATCTTCCCGCTCGCCCTGGCCGTGGAGCACCGCCTGACCGTCGACGAGGTCGCGCGGGCGTTCCCGGTCTACCCGTCGCTGACGCATTCGATCACGGATGCCGCCCGCGCCATGCACATCGTGCTCTGACCTCCCCGACGGTATCGCGTCCCCTCCGCCTCCCCTCCGCCTCCCGTCCGCCTCCCCTCCGCCTCCCGTCCGCCTCCCGTCCGCCTCCCGTCCGCCTCCCGCATCACCGCCGAGTTGCGGAGATAACACCTTCGTTTCGGGCGCGAGGGTGTTATGTCCGCAACTCGGCGGGGCTGGGTGGCGGGTGCGGGCGGGTGCGGGGAGGTCGCGGGGCGGGTGCGGGGCGGCTGCGGGGCGGCTGCGGGGAGCAGGGTCAGGCGTCAGGCGTCCACGATGTCGACATTGACGTCGACGACGGCCATCAGCAGGAAGCCGGAGGCCACGGTCGCGCCGATGATCGCGCCGATGTTGCCGACGACGCCGTCCTTGTGGGCGGTCAGCGGCTGCTCCATCTTCATGGCCTCGAGGACGAGCAGCAGGTCACCCTTGACGACCAGATCACCCTCGGCCACGGCCAGTTTCACGATCGTCGCCTGCATCGGGGCGTGCACGGCGTCACCGGTGGCCGAGCTGACCGAGTGAGAGCCGGTGCGGCGCCGGGGTGCGGGCCCGCCGGTGTTCTCGAAGGGGCCGCCGGGCAGCAGACGAACCGGCAGGCTGACCTCGATCCGGCGCCCCTCCACCTCGACGACGACGTTGTGGCGCTTCGCGGGGCCGGTCAGCTCTTCCGGCGAGCCGTTCCACGGCTCGATGTCGTTGACGAATTCGGTTTCGATCCACCGGGTATAGATGGAGAACGGCTCCCCGTTCGCCGGGGCGAACGCGGGGTCGCGCACGATTCGGCGGTGGAACGGAAGCACGGTGGGCAGACCCGCTACCTCGAACTCGTCCAGGGCCCGGCGGGAGCGTTCCAGCGCCTCCTCGCGGGTGGCGCCGGTGACGATGAGCTTGGCGAGCAGGGAGTCGAACGAGCCCGAGATGACGTCACCGGCCGTGACGCCGCTATCCACGCGCACGCCGGGGCCGCCGGACGGTTTGAAGACGTGCACGGGGCCGGGGGCCGGCATGAAGCCGCGACCGGCGTCCTCCCCGTTGATGCGGAACTCGAAGGAATGCCCGATCGGTTCCGGGTCGGGGTAATCGAGGTGACCGCCCTCGGCCAGACGGAACTGCTCGCGCACCAGGTCGATGCCGGTCACTTCCTCGGACACCGGATGCTCGACCTGCAGCCGGGTGTTCACCTCCAGGAATGAGACGGTGCCGTCCTGGCCGATCAGGAATTCGCAGGTGCCGGCGCCGACGTAGCCGACCTCGGCGAGGATCGCCTTGGACGCGCGGTACATTTCGTCCCGCTGCGCGTCGGTGAGGAAGGGCGCGGGCGCCTCCTCGACCAGCTTCTGGTGGCGCCGCTGCAGCGAGCAGTCGCGGGTGGAGACGACGACGACGGTGCCGTGAGCGTCGGCGAGGCACTGGGTCTCGACGTGGCGCGGCTTGTCCAGGTACTTCTCGACGAAGCACTCGCCGCGACCGAACGCGGCAATGGCCTCGCGGGTGGCGGAGTCGAAGAGTTCGGGCACCTCCTCGCGGGTGCGGGCGACCTTGAGGCCGCGGCCGCCGCCGCCGAAGGCCGCCTTGATCGCGACCGGCAGGCCGTGGAGGTCGACGAAATCGAGCACCTCCGCGGCATCCACCACCGGGTTGAGGGTGCCGGGCGCCATGGGCGCGTGCACCTTCTCGGCGACGTGCCGGGCGGAGACCTTGTCCCCGAGCTTCTCGATGGCGGCGGGGGAGGGGCCGATCCAGATCAGGCCGGCGCCGATCACGGCGCGGGCGAAGTCGGCGTTCTCGGCGAGGCACCCGTAGCCAGGGTGCACCGCGTTCGCTCCCGACCGGCGGGCGATGCTGAGCAGCTTGTCGATGACGAGGTAGGTCTCGGCGCTCGTCGTGCCACTGAGGGCATACGCCTCGTCGGCCAGACGCACGTGGCGGGCATCCCGATCCTGATCGGCGTAGACGGCCACAGTGCTGATGCCCGAATCACGAGCGGCGCGAAT
>DATISQ010000288.1:0-2573 GCA_035581905.1 Cryobacterium sp. | reverse complement strand
ACGCTCATCGACGATGACCGCGTGACCGTGGCCGGCCTCGACGACGCGGGCCAGAACATCCGCTGCCCGCTCGCCGGGGGTGCCCACGACGGCGGCGCTGAGGCCGACTTCCTCCACCCGGGTCAGGGTGAGCTGCTTGAGGCCGGCGCCGGATCCGATGAAGTTCTCGACGAATTCGTTGGCCGGGTCGCCGAGGATGCGTTCCGGGGTGTCGTACTGCTCGAGCTGGGCGCCCTCGTTGAAGATCGCGATCCAGTCGCCGAGCTTGACGGCCTCGTCGAAGTCGTGGGTGACGCAGACGATGGTCTTCTGCAGTTCTTCCTGAATGTTGATCAGCTCGTCCTGCAGGCGCAGGCGGGTGATCGGGTCGACGGCGCCGAAGGGCTCGTCCATGAGGAGCACCGGCGGGTCGGCCGCGAGGGCTCGCGCCACGCCGACGCGTTGCTGCTGGCCGCCGGAGAGCTCCTTGGGGTATCGGTCGCGGTAGAGCGCCGGGTCGAGGGAGACGAGCTCGAGGAGCTCGTCGACGCGGGCCGCGATGCGGGCCTTGTCCCAGCCGAGCATCTTCGGCACGATTCCGATGTTGGTGGCGACCGTCATGTGCGGGAAGAGTCCTCCGGCCTGAATGACATAGCCGATGCCTCGGCGCAGGGTATCGCCGTTCATGTCGGTCACGTCGTCTCCATCGACGACGCTGCGGCCCTCGGTCGGTTCGATGAGCCGGTTGATCATCTTGAGGGTCGTGGTCTTGCCGCAGCCCGAGGGTCCGACCAGCATGACGATCTTGCCGGCCGGGATCTCCATGGTGAGACCGTCGACGGCGGGGCGCGCCTGGCCGGGGAATCGCTTGGTGACGCGGTCCAGCAGGATGCTTGCACCGGTGATACCGGTGTGGGCGGCGGAATCCTGGGTGCTGGCGGATTCAGCGCGGGGGGATTCGATGAGTTCAGACACGGATACCTCGGGGTGTGGTCAGGCGGCCGAGGCCGACGAGAAGGAGATCGAGAATGAGGGCGAGCAGGACAACGCCGATGACGCCCGTCAGCACGGACTCGAGGGAGTTGGCGCCGCCGAGGCGGGAGAGGCCGGAGAAGATGAAGCCACCCAGGCCCGGGCCGAGGGAATAGGCGGCGACCGCGGCGACTCCCATCACCATCTGAGCGGAGACCCGGATGCCCGTGAGGATGATCGGCCACGCCATCGGCAGTTCCACCTGCAGGAGCGTGCGAAACCGGCTCATGCCGATGCCGCGGGCGGATTCCACGATCGAGGGTGCGATGCCCGACAGTCCCACGACCGCGTTCCGCAGAATGGGCAGGGTGGCGAAGAACGCCACGACGACGACGGCCGGACCGACGCCGAAGCCGAGCGGAGCGATGAGCAGTCCGATGAAGGCGAAGGACGGGATGGTCAGGCCGATGGCCGACACCGAGTTGGCGATTCCGGTGAGCGCGGAATTGCGGTAGACGAGGGCGGCCAGCACGACGGCGATGACTGTCGCCAGAATGAGGCACTGCACGACGAGGCTGAAATGCTGCCAACTGCTGAACAGAATCTGCTCATACTGGTCCGTTAGAAAATCCCACACATCAAAACCCTCTTCGCGTCGAACACATCGATTCACCTCCACCGGAACGGTCGCAACTGGAGGGGCGGAAGCCGAACTGGATGGGGACGCAGGCTGATAGCCCATGGTGACGGTTAAACTCTATTCTCGCACGGCCACCCCTATCCGGGGTCCACCGAGTTTTTGGGAGGGAACAGAGACGCCGATTCCCCCGCGAGTGAGCAGGCCACCTCCGCGCGTTTTCACTCACACCTATGACTGGGTTTGGGTTTCTGCCTGCTTGCGGTAGTCGAGATTGGTGTCCGCCAGGTGGTCCAGTTCCACGTCGGAGGCGGCCTCCTCCACGGCGATCAGCCGGTTGTTCGCGGTGGGAAGGGCTCGCACCATTTCGTCGAGTTTGCGCTGTGTCGCGGCCTGCTGTCGGGCCTGGGTGTGCTGGATCACGAACACCATGACGAGCGTGATCGAGGACGTCACGGAGTACAGCACGTTGTTCCACCAGCTCGGAAAGGCAACCAGGAACCCCACGGCCACCCACAACGCCGTGAGGAGTGCGACGGCCAGCCCCACCGTGGCAAGAGAAGTGGCCTCACCCACCTGATGGAGCAGTCGGCTGCTCCCCCGGTGCTCCTTACGCTCCGGATCCTGCGGCTCGTTCTGATCAGACATAAGAAAAACACTAACCGACGTGGCGTTGCGTGCCGGCGGGGCTAGGGCAGAGGCCCGCGCCGCGCGAACATCCCGGCGAAGAGGGCGTGCAGCAGCGGGAGCGCCGATCCGGCCATGAGCGCCGTTCCGATCACGACGTCCTCGGCACGAAACAGGATGCCGCCGATCAAGAGGGCGGCGAAGAGGATCGCCGAGATGACCTGCCGCCCGGTTCGTTCGAGGCCGATCAGGCGACGCTCGATCCGAGGGGTCTGCACTGAACCTGTGCCCTCATCGAACCGCGTCGTGAGATTATCGAGCCGCGGGGGCAGCCGCGCGACCATGCCCGCAACCGACA
>DATISQ010000287.1:0-3901 GCA_035581905.1 Cryobacterium sp. | reverse complement strand
GCAGGTAGCCGAAGCCGACCTGGCTCACGCCGCGCGCCTCGAAGTCGTCGAGCCAGGCGCCGTAGAGGCGGTCGAAGTCGGCGGTGTCGGCGCGGGTGCCACCGTCGCGGATCCAGGTCTCGGCGTAGAGCGCGGGTGCCTGCACCTCACGCTCGATGATCCAGGCGTCGAGGGCCGCGGCATCCGGGGTCTGGGCCGGGTCCTGCCCGGAAGCCGGGGCGTCGAGCCAGGCGGCCAGGCGCTCGAACGCGTCCCGTCCGGCGTGGTACTCCCAGTTTCCGAGCAGCTGGGCGACGCCGCCTTGCGTGAGATGGTCGGCCGCGCCGCGCACCACCGCCTCGACGAGGGCGTCGCCGACCAGACCGCCGTCGCGGTATTCGTAGGCCGGCACGCCGGGCACGCGCGGGGTGATCACGAACGGTGGGTTGGAGATGATGTGGTCGAAGCGCTCCCCCGCGACCGGTTCGAACAGGCTGCCGAGGCGGAACTCGATGTTGCCGATCCCGTTCAGCTCCGCGTTCAGGGCGGCGAGCTCGAGCGCGCGCGCCGAGATGTCGGTGGCCACCACCCGGCCGGCGTGCCGGGATGCGTGCATCGCCTGGATCCCGCACCCGGTTCCCAGGTCGAGGGCGCTGTCCACCGGGGTGGGGATCAGCAGTCCGCTCAGCGTGAGGGATGCCCCGCCCACGCCGAGCACGTGGCTCTCGCCGAGCGGGTGGCCGAGCGCGAGTTCGCCCAGGTCGGACAGGATCCACCAGCTGCCGGCACCGTGCGCGTCGACGAAACTGTAGGGCCGCAGTTCGAGCAGCGGGCGGACAGTGCCGGTTTCGCCCGGTTCCCGGACGGCGACGGATGCCGCGAGACCGAGCTCCTCGGCCCCGGCGGCGCCCAGGGCGGGGAGGGCGGCGTCGAGGTCCGCACGGTCGACGGGCAGGCCGAGCACGAACAGGCGGGCCAGCGTGATGCGGGGCTCGGTGTGCCCGAGCGCCTCCCGGAGGACGTGGAGCGCACGCAGCGCCGGGACCCGCTGGTTGCGGCGCAGCGCGGCATCCGCGTCGATCCCCCACAGGCCGGTGAGGGCCGAAACCGAGAAGTTGGCGGTGGCGAGGTCGGAGCGGAGCCGGGCGATCAGTGCAGAAGTCACCGGTCTATTCAACTGCACCCGCTCACCCTCGACGGCCTACCGGCGCTCCTCGGCCACGCTGTTGCCGCCGTCGACGACGATGGTCTGGCCGGTGACGTACGACGCGCCGGGCGAGGCGAGCCAGGCGATCACGGATGCCACCTCCGCCGCGGTCCCGCTGCGCCCGACGGGCACGAGCGCGCCCTCGACCGCCTCGCTCTCCAGTTGCGACCCGGTCTCGATCCAGCCCGGCGCGACCGCGTTGGCGGTGATGCCGAGCCAGGCCTCGTCCACGGCGAGCGCCCGGGTGAGCCCGGCCAGACCGGCCTTCGCGGCCGCATAGGTCAGGTCCCCGCGGGACGCCATCACCGGCCCCGACACGCTGGACACCGTGACGACGCGCCCCCAGTTCGCCGCGTGCATGAAGCCGATCACGGTGCGGGTGGCGTGGAACGCGGTCGACAGGTTGATCGCGAGGCCCCGGTCCCACTCGTCCGCCGACGTGGTGCTCACGTCGCCGTGCAGCATCTCGGCGTCGTCGACGGCGACCATGCCCGCGTTGTTCACCAGAATCGTGGGGGCGAGGCCGGCGTCGGTGAGGGCATCGGCAAGCACCAGCGCGCCGGCCTCGGTGTCGAGGGTGCAGACGAGGCCGGATGCCGCGATGCCCAGTTCCGTCAGCTCGGCCGCCCGCTCGTGCACGCGCTCGGTCGTGGCGGTGAGCACGACGTCCGCACCGAGCTCCCCCAGCATCCGGGCCGCGGCGAATCCGATCCCGGAGGCGCTGCCGGCCCCGGTGACCAGGGCGGTGCGGCCGGTGAGGTTCCACGCGTCGGGCAGGGCGGAAACGACGGGGAGACCGACGGGCACGGGAACACCGGCGACCTCGGGAACACCGGCAACATCGGGGACACCGGCAACCTCGGGGAGAGTCATGGCGCCATGGTAGCGGCTACTGCGGCACGTCCATCGGGATGGCGGCGAACTCGCGCACGACCAGCCGGGGGGTGATCAACCGGTGCCGCGGCTCCTCCGATTCCGGGGCGCCGTGCACCTGGCCGCCGAATTCCCCGGTGAGCAGTTCGAGCACCCCGGCGGCCACCTCGTCGACGGCCTGGTCGACGCTGGAGAGCCCGACCGCGGCGGCGACCGGCGTGTTGTCATAGCCGGTGACCGGCACGCGCTCGGGGTTGGCGATCATGGCCCCGAGGGCGAGCGAGTCGCTCGCGCAGAGCACGGCATCGATCTGGCCGGCGTTCTGGCGCAACCACTGCATCGCCGCGGTGCCCTGGCTGACACCGTCGGTGGTGACGACCTCGAGCCGGGCAAGGTCATCGGCGGAGACATCGCCGCGCAGGACCATGGCGTCATACCATCCCCGTCGGCGCTCGTCGCCGGTGCCCGAGGGACTGGGCCAGCCGATGTAGGCGATGCGCCGGGCTCCGCCCTCCTGCTGGGCCCGGGTGGCTTCGTGCAGGCCGGACCAGCCGTCCACATCCACCCACAGGTGCTGCGGTTCGTTCAGATCGTCGACTCCCCACGGGCGCCCGAAGGTAACGAAGGAAATGCCGTTCTCGATCAGCCAGCGGGTGCGCGGGTCGCCGGCGAACGTGGACGTGAGCACGAAACCATCGACATCCGCGCCGTCGTTCAGGCGCCGGAACTGGGTGATCTCGTCTTCGGGGCTCGTGGCCGTGAAGAGCAGCACGCGCAGCCCCAGCGCGTCGGCCTGCTCGGTCAGGGCGTGCAGAAACCGGTCGAGGACGGAACCGGAGATGCCGTCGATCGTGGGATCCAGACGGATGCCGATGGTCGAGCTGCGCCGGGTGCGGAGCCGCCGGGCGGAGGCGTGCGGCCGATACCCCAGCTCCTTGATGGCAGCCTCGACCCGCTCGCGGGTGTCGGCGCGCACGATGCCGGGCGAATTCATCACATTCGAAACGGTCTGGCGGGAGACGCCGGCCGCGAGGGCGACATCCGTCACCGTGGGGAACCCGCCCATAGCCGCTCCTGCCCAAAGCCTCTGCCGGACGCGCCTGCCCCCGTGGATTGAACGATCAAATACCGTTCTGCACAGATTACCGCGTGTCGCCGGATCGCAGGCCATGGCAGAGCCGCTGTCGATCCGCGTGCCGGTCAGGGCATTCTCCGTCCCCCTCCCCTGCTGGCGCGGATCCCCGGAAAGACGCGGATTTGATCGTTCAAAAGAAAAGTTTGATCGATCAAATAATTTCGGCTATCGTGACGACTACACAAGCAAACGCGCCTCGATGCGCGACTCAAGGAGAAACAAGATGCAACGACGCAACTCTCGCTGGTTGATCGGAACCGGGCTCGCCGTGGCCGGCGCCCTCACCCTCAGCGCCTGCGGTTCCGGATCCGGCTTCGGCGACACCGCCGATGCGGGCGGAGAGCTCACGAGCGATTCCGCCCAGGGACTCAACGTCCTGATCGGTTCCAGCGGTGACGCCGAGACCGCGTCCGTCAACGCCGCGGTGGCAGCCTGGTCCGAGTCCTCGGGCACCGACGCCAAGGTCAGCGTCGCGAGCGACCTCAACCAGCAGCTCGCTCAGGGCTTCGCGGCCCAGAAGCCCGCCGACGTCTTCTACCTGTCGACGGATGCCCTCGCCGGCTACGCCTCGCACGGCTCGCTCCTGGCCTACGGCGACGAGCTCGCCAACAAGGACGACTTCTACCCGAGCCTGGTCTGTTCCTTCACCTATGACGGCGAGTTCTACTGCGCGCCGAAGGACTTCTCGACCCTGGGTCTGGTCATCA
>DATISQ010000286.1:0-3745 GCA_035581905.1 Cryobacterium sp. | reverse complement strand
TAGGCAATCAACCCATTTTGTTCACTGTGCGCGAGGGGGGACTTGAACCCCCACGTCCTTTCGAACACTGGCACCTGAAGCCAGCGCGTCTGCCAATTCCGCCACTCGCGCGAACTTAGGAAGATTAGCACTTTCCGCGGGCACTCCGCCATTCGAGGCCGGCAGGCCCCGCAAACACAGGCCCTGCGCGGCGTGGCGACCGTCCTGGACACGCACAGGATTTTCGCCCGACACGGCGACAGAGACTCCCTCCCGTAGGATGACAACTCTTGCCGGGTATTGCCCGGCGGGTGAGTTAACACTTGAGACAAGTAACATGCTCATAGCCGAAAGGATCGGATCGGGAGACCTGTGGGCATTCTGGATAGTTTTGAAAAGGGTCTCGAACGTGCCGTCAACGGTGCATTCGCCAAGACCTTCAAGTCGGGGCTGCAGCCGGTGGAAATCACCTCAGCGCTGCGTCGCGAACTCGACACAAAAGCAGCGGTTGTGTCCCGCGACCGCATCCTCGCGCCCAATCGCTTCACGGTTCGGATGAGCCACGCCGACTTCCAGCGCATGTCCGCCCTCGGCCAGACCCTCCTCGACGAACTCACGGAACTCGTGCAGCAGCACGGCCGCGAGCAGCGTTACCAGTTCGCCGGCGGCGTTTCGATCACCCTCTCCGCGGATCGCGGCCTCAGTGAGGGCATGGTCCAGATCGACTCCAGCACGATCAAGGGCAGCGTCGCCTGGATCCCCGTGGTCGAGGTCAACGGCAAGCGCTACCCCCTCACGCAGTCGCACACGGTCATCGGCCGCGGCAGCGACGCCGACATCACCATCGACGACTCCGGCACCTCCCGCCGGCACGTCGAGATCCTCTGGGACGGCTCCCGCGCCCAGGTGCGCGACCTCGGCTCGACCAACGGCTCGCAGCTCAACGGCTCGCCGGTCAAGCAGGCCATCCTCGAGCCCTACTCCGTCGTCACCATCGGTCGAACCCGCATCGTCTTCCGGGTCATTGCTCAGGCCTCCTCGTCCTCCGAGCCCGTCACCGAGCGTCGCCGCGACGGCGGTCGCGAACGCCGTGACATGGACGGATTCTGGGGGCCCACCGCATGAGCGTCAGCGAGCTCACCCTGCTGGTGCTGCGCCTCGGCTTCCTGCTGGTGCTGTGGCTCTTCATCTTCGGCATCGTCTACGCCCTCCGCAGCGACCTGTTCGGCCAGCGGGCGCGCAAGATGGCAGCGGATGCCGCGGCCCCGGCCGGAGCGCCCGCCGCGTTCCCGAGCGCAGCACCCCTGTCGACCCAGCCTCCCGCCGCCTCGGCCTCCGCACCGACGGAGCAGTTCACGGCCCGGCCTAGCCCGGAGTTCACGGCCGCGGACGACAAGGCCACCAGCCAGAACGCGACCCGCCTCGTGATCACCTCGGGCCCGAAGGCCGGCACCGAGTTCCCGCTCACCGGCGACTCGATCACGATCGGGCGGTCGGGCGACTCGAGCCTCGTCATCCGTGATGACTACACGTCCACTCACCATGCGCGTCTGATGCTGTGGCATGACAAGTGGATGATCCAGGATCTCGATTCCACCAACGGCACCTTCCTGGCCGGCAACCGTGTGTCCGTGCCGACCCCGGTCCCCCTGAACACCACCGTCAAGATCGGCGCAACCAGCTTCGAGCTCCGGCGGTAGCTGCATGGCGACAGTCAGTCACAGCGCGGCCACGTCCCACGTTGGAAAGATTCGGTCCAACAACCAGGACTCCGGCTATTCCGGGCGCCATCTCTTCCTGGTTGCCGACGGCATGGGCGGCCACGCCGGCGGTGACGTCGCCTCGGCGATCGCCACCAAGCGCATCATGGAGGCTGACCGGGACTTCCCGTCCCCGCAAGACGCCGAGTTCGCCCTGCAGGCGGCGCTTATCGCCGCGAATTCGCAGCTGGCGGAGACCGTGTTCGAGCACGCCGAACTCACCGGCATGGGCACCACCGTCAGCGCGCTCATCGTGCTGGAAGGCGAGGTGGCGATCGCGCACATCGGCGACTCGCGCATCTATCTGCTCCGTGAGGGCGAACTCTCGCAGATCACGATCGACCACACCTTCGTGCAGCGCCTGGTCGACAGCGGCCGCATCACCGAGGCGGAAGCCATGGTGCATCCGCGCCGCTCCGTGCTCATGCGCGTGCTCGGCGACGTCGAATCGGCGCCGGAAATCGACACCTCCATCCTCGCGACCTTCCCCGGTGACCGCTGGCTGATCTGCTCCGACGGTCTCAGCGGCGTGGTCTCCAACCCGGGCATCGCCGCGGCACTGCTCAGTCCCCTCGACGCTCCGGGTGTGGTCGACCGCCTGGTAAAGGAAAGCCTCGACGGCGGAGCCCCCGACAATGTCACCATCGTCGTCGTTGATATCGGCTCGCCCGTCGAGCGCACCGACCTGCCGACCGTGGTCGGGTCGGCATCGGCTCCCCTCGCCTTCGGTGAAGAGCCCACCCGCGGCCGCGCGCTGCGCATGTCCAGCCTGCGCATGCACCCCGTGCGCGAGACGCACTTCGAGCCCGACTCCCAGGACTATCTCTCCGAACTGATCGCGGAAGACAACCGCCGCGCCCGCCGCCGCAAGCTCACCTGGCTGGTCGGCATCATCCTGCTGGTCCTGGCCATCGTCGGCGCCGGCTTCCTGGGCTACCAATGGACCCAGTCCCGCTACTACGTGGGGGTGGAGGGCAGCACCGTCGCCATCTACCAGGGCGTGCAACAGGACCTCGGTCCTCTTTCCCTGTCCTCCGTGTTCAAGGACACCAACCTGGAAGTGTCCGAACTGCGGGTCTACGACCGGCAGCAAGTGGAACAAACCATCAGTGCAACCTCCCTCGCGGACGCGTTGCTCATCGTCGAACGGCTCCAAGATGCCCGCATCCAGTAACCGGCCCACAACGACGGATGCGCCCGCGCGCCCGCCCCGCACGGGTCGCGTGCGCCGCCTGCACCTGCCCCAGAAGCTGCGCAACCTCGAGTTGTTCCTGCTCCTCATCGCCTGCGGCATCAACGCGGCCACCGTCGTGCTCGTGCAGCTCGGTGCGCTCGGCCGGATCGACACGACGCTGGTGCTACTCGGCGCCGGCCTGTCGGTGCTGGTCCTGGCCCTGCACGTGGTGCTGCGCGTCGTGGCCCGCGAGGCCGACCCGTTCATCCTGCCCATCGCCACCCTGCTCAACGGCCTCGGCATCGCCATGATCTACCGCATCGACCTGGCCAACGAGGAGTACGGCTGGGCCAGCGCCTCGGTGCGCCAGACCGTGTGGAGCGCCCTGGCCATCGGCTGCGCGATCGCTGTCATCCTGATCATCCGCAACCACCGGGTGCTCTTCCGCTACACCTACATCGCCGGTTTCGTCGGTGTCGCGCTGCTCCTGCTTCCGCTCGTGCCCGGCCTCGGCCGCGAGGTCAGCGGGGCGCGCGTGTGGATCGGCGTCGGTTCCTTCGCCACCTTCCAGCCGGGTGAAATCGCGAAGATCGCCCTGGCCGTCTTCTTCGCCGGCTACCTCGTGCGCAACCGCGACAGCCTCTCCATGGTGGGCAAAAAATTCCTCGGCATGCGTTTCCCGCGCCTGCGTGACCTCGGCCCGATCCTCGTGGTCTGGGCGCTGTCCATGTCCGTGATCATCTTCCAGCGCGACCTCGGCACCGCCCTGCTCTACTTCGGCCTGTTCCTGGTCATGCTCTACCTGGCCACCGGCCGCCTCAGCTGGGTGCTG
>DATISQ010000285.1:0-2142 GCA_035581905.1 Cryobacterium sp. | reverse complement strand
GTCCGGACCGCAAAGCGGCGCACGGCCTTCAGCCGCACCCCGAAGCTCGCACGGAACCAGCCGGAGCTAGCCGCATTCCGGACCGTCAAGAATGTGCATACCGCCTGTGGACGCGTGGACATCTCCGCGGCTAGCGTAGACCTCCGAGTGCCTCGCTGCGTAGGCGACGGGGCGGTTGTCGAGGCGTCGCCCACGACGTCGCTTGTGGTGAACGTGGCCCTGCTCCGCCACTCGCGGCAGCCACGCCGTGACACGGACGCCATCCTCGTGGACAAGCCGCATCAGCGTCGAGGAGGAGCAAGGCTCCGGGGCGGGCGCGGTAACTTGACCGGCGCGCCCGCCCCGGGGTCTCGAGCTCAACGACGGACCGACAGCGTGACGGCGCCTTGTGCGCCGAGGAAGCTGTGCCCGAAGCTCACGAACCCGTCACCGACGACCTTCGCCTTCTTGTGCGGGCCCGAGTACGACGTCTGCTTGGCCCCGAACGAACCGAAAAGGCTCGGCGTGCCGTCGATGAAGTGGGCGCACAGCTCGCCGGGCGTGTGGATCGTGAACGACTCGCCTGGTGCGACGGTGAGCACGGCGTCGACGGTTGCGGGCTCGCAGGTGCCGTTGGTCGGCTTCGCCCCGTCTGCGGCGGTCACGGTCATGTCGAGCCAGCCGCCGAGCTCTCCGGCGGTTTGCGCCGAGATGGTCCAGCCCGCGGTGGTCACGTCGGGGCTGCTGTCGAAGGCCCTGCGGTCGAAAGACTCGACGGTCTTGGCCTGTGCCGGTGGGGCGACCGCCTGCACCGCCGCGGTAGCAGCTGTTGCGGCGGCAGCAACGATTCGTGTGTGCATGTTCCTTCTCCTTGCGATGTGGTGATGGTTCATCGGCCGACGGACGTCGGCGGGAGGACGTTCTGGTTGAGCCGGAAGACGTTGTCCGGGTCCCACTGCTGCTTGAGCGCGACCAGGCGCGGGTACGACGCGCCGTAGGCCTCGACAATCCGCGCGGCGCCCTCGTCGCCGAGGTGGTTGACGTAGGTGCCGGTGGACCAGGGCCGCAGCTCCTGCCACAGGGAACGCGCCCAGGCGATGTGCTGCTCGGCCGGTTCGGCGGGGTCCGTCCAGATTGCGGCGACGGTGAGCATCCAGGCCGCGTCCCGGTTCGGGAAAGCCGTTCCTTCCACCGGCTCGTGCGCGAAGGCCCCACCCATCTGGTGCAGCAGGATCTGGCAGTGCGGTGACGTGGCTTCGGCGTGGTGCCTGGCGAGCACCTGCAGCGCCTCGTCATCGAGCGGGCCAAGGAAGTCTGATTTGATGTACGCCGACCGCTCAGGCGGGATCAGCGGGTCGACGGACTGCTGCAGCTCGGTGTACGTGATCTCGCGCATGGTGTCGACCACGGGGGGACCGAAGTCACGAAGCGGCTCGAGCGCGGCGCGCCCGTCCTCGACGTCGCCGCAGTGTGCCCCGGCGAGAACACACACCGGGCGGCCCTGCGCCTCGGGCGGAACGAAGGGTGCTTCCGGTGCGGTGACCAGGGCCGCCATCAGCCGGACCTCCTCGGGCATCCCTGCCGCGCGGTCGACCATGAACCGCAAGGCCGCGTGGTCGCGGAAGCCCGGATGTATGAGTTCGCCCCCGAAGATCGTCGGCCCCACGGGATGGAGGTCGAACTCGAGCTCGGTCACGACGCCGAAGTTCGCGCCGGCGCCCCGGATGCCCCAGAACAACTCAGGGTTCTCCTCGCGCGTCGCCCGGAGGATCGTGCCTGGGGCCGTGACGAGGGTGACTGCCCGCAGGTTGTCGCAGCTGAGTCCGTGCTTGCGGCCCAGCCAGCCGATCCCGCCGCCCAGTGTCAGGCCGGCGACGCCGGTGTCCGACACCTCACCGCCGGGGACGGCGAGGCCGTGGGCCTGGGTGGCGGCGTCCAGCTCGCGCCAGATGACGCCGGGCTGGACCGTCGCGGTCCGGCGTACCGGGTCCACCTGGATGTCCTTCATCCGGGTGAGGTCGATGACAAGGCCGTCGTCGCAGACCGAGAGCCCGGCCATGCTGTGACCGCCTGCGCGGACAGCGATCACGAGTCCGGCCTGCTGGGCGTGGGTGACCGCGGCCTGCACGTCGGCGGTGCTGGTGCAACGGAGGATGACCGATG
>DATISQ010000284.1:0-1927 GCA_035581905.1 Cryobacterium sp. | reverse complement strand
CGCGCTCAGCACGCTGTCCGAGGGGGCGGCCACCTCGACAGCGCCGCCGAAGCCGCGGCCGCCGGGTCCGCCCGGCGCGACCGCCGCCGCACTGGTGGCGCCGGCGGTCAGGGTCGGGGCGACCAGGTTGACCACGAGGATGCCGAGCAGGCCGACGGCGATTCCGGCGGCCCCGCCGATCAGACCCTGCACGAGCGATTCGCCCGCGACCTGGCGGGTGATCTTGCCGTTCGACCAGCCGATCGCCTTGAGCGTGCCGAACTCGCGTGTGCGCCGGGTGACGCCGGAGATGGTGAACAGGATGGCGATCAGGAAGGCCGCCGCGAGCACGATCAGCGACAGCCACAGGCCGAGGTTCTTCACGAGGTCGGCCGCGCTGGACAGGGAGCCGGACACGCTCGACGCGAGGTCCGCCTGGGTGTTCACGGTCGCGGCCGGCAGGGCCTCCTCGATGTCGGCCTGCACCTGGTCGATGTCGGTCGACGAGGCTGCCTGCACGTAGATGTCGGAGATCTGGCCGGTCAGGCCGGAGAGGCCCTGGGCCACGTCGAGCGGGACGTAGACGTTCGCGGCCGTGTCGGCGTCGGCGGTGGCGGCCGTCACGAGACCGACGACGGTGAAGTCGGTGCCCGCGAGGGAGACGGTGTCTCCGGTGGCCAGGGACGCGGTCGTGGCATAACTCGCGTCCAGCACCGCGACATTCGTGTCGGCATCCGCGCTGGTCAGGGATCGGCCGTCGCTGAGGGTGACCGCCGAGAGCGGCCCCACGGCCTCGTCGGCCGGGTCGAGTCCGAGCACGGTGAAGGAGTCGACGTCGAAGGAACTGCCGCCGGCACCGTCGGGGCCACCGCCGGGCCGCACGGTGTCGGTGACGGCGCCATCCGTCGGCGCTGCAGCCTGCATGTCGGTCGAGCCGGGGAGAGCCCCGTTGAACGTCGTGTTGCGCAGCGAGAGGGTGGCGGCCGCGGCGTCCACGTTATCGACGGCGCTGACCGTGTCGAGGGCCGTCGCGTCGAAGGTGGAGGTGCCCGGCCCGGCATCGAGCCTGGCCTGGCTGACGGATGTCGTTCCGTCGGCCGTCGTGCCCTCCGCGGCACCGAAATCGAACCGTTGTGGGCCGCCGCCGGCGGCGCCCTCCTCCGGAACGGTCGGAGTCTGTCGCACCGTGATGTCGGTGCCCACACCGTAGACCGAGCCGAGCACGGTCGCCTGGGCTAGTTGCACCCCGCTGGACACGGAGTTCACGATGATGACCAGGGCAATGGCCAGCGCCATTCCGATCGAGACGATCGCGGTCTGCTTGCGGCGGCCCGCGAGTTCCCTCCGCAGGTAGGTGAAAAACATGGGTCTCCAGTTCCGGCGGTCGCCTGACCTCCGGGACTGAAGCTACGAAGGCCCCCTATGGCGAGGCTATGACCAACCTGTGCAAAAGATGACAGACGGATGCCCGGTCGGCTTCACAGGGGAGGCTGAGTCGACGCATAGCGAATTCATAGCTAGCACTCGGATACTGGGAGCCATGAGCACTAGCGACACCCGCCCCGCCGTCCGCGGGCCGCGCCTTCTCAAAGCGGACGGCAGCGCCATCCGGGTGCTCGTCGTCGACGACGAACCCACGCTGACCGATCTGCTCCAGATGGCGCTGCGCTATGAGGGCTGGGAGGTGCGCACGGCCGGCGAGGGGCGTCAGGCGCTCACGATCGCCCGCGAATTCCGGCCGGATGCGATCGTGCTCGACATCATGCTGCCCGACATCGACGGACTGCAGGTGTTGCAGCGCGTGCGTGCGGACGGCCACGAGACGCCCGTGCTCTTCCTCACGGCCAAGGACTCCCTCGACGACCGGCTCAGGGGGCTGACGGCCGGCGGCGACGACTACGTCACCAAACCGTTCAGCCTGGAAGAGGTGGTCGCCCGGCTGCGGGGA
>DATISQ010000283.1:0-1779 GCA_035581905.1 Cryobacterium sp. | reverse complement strand
CCGTCATCGCCCGGCTCGACGCCGCCACCGCGACAGACGACGTCGACGTCGTCACCCGCACCGACCTGCGCAGCTCACTCGCCCTCGACGTCGAGAGCGCCGAGGCCGGTCTGCCGCTGCGCGACCTGAACGTGATCTCATCGCCGGCCCAGGGCATCCGTGAGGTCTTCGACCTGATGCCGACCGCCACCGTCGCCGACTGGGACACGGTCTCCGCCCGGCTGCGCGCCCTGCCCGCGGCCATCGACGGCTACATCCAGACCCTGCGCCTCGGCATCGAGCGCGGCAGCATGCCTGCCCGGCGCCAGGTGCAGGAGGTCATCCTGCAGGCCCGTCGCCACGCGGCGAACGACGGTTTCTTCGCCGAGTTCGCCGCCAACGCCGGCCCCGAAACGGGGTCGCTCCCGGCCTCGCTGGCCACGGATCTCGGCACCCGGGCGCGCGCCGCGGCCGCGGCCTACGGAACGCTGGCCGACTTCCTCGGCACCGAGCTCGCCGGCAGGGCCCCCGCCCGCGACGCCATCGGGCGCGACCTCTACGCGCTGCAGTCCCGCCGTTTCCTCGGTGCCACCATCGACCTCGACGTAACCTATGAATGGGGCGTGGAGGAGCTGGCCCGGATGGTCGCGGAGCAGGAGAGCATCGCCGACCAGATCAAGCCCGGCGCCAGTGTGCTCGAAGCCATCGCGTTCCTCGACACCGACCCCAGCCGCAAGCTGCACGGCACCGACGCCCTGCAGAAATGGATGCAGGAGACCAGCGACCGCGCCGTCGCCGAGCTTTCCGAGACCCAGTTCGACATCCCCGATGAGATCAAGCGGCTCGAGTGCATGATCGCCCCCACCCAGGAGGGCGGCATCTACTACACCGGCCCCACCGACGACTTCTCCCGCCCGGGCCGGATGTGGTGGTCGGTGCCGGTCGGCATCACCGAATTCGACACCTGGCGCGAACTGACGACGGTCTATCACGAGGGGGTGCCCGGCCACCACCTGCAGATCGGCCAGGCCGTCTACAACCGGGCGAAGCTGAACACCTGGCGCCGACAGCTGGCCGGCACCTCGGGCCACGCCGAGGGCTGGGCGCTCTACGCGGAGCGGCTGATGGAGCAGCTCGGCTACCTCGACGATCCCGCCGACCGCCTCGGCATGCTCGACGGGCAACGGATGCGCGCAGCCCGCGTCGTCCTCGACATCGGCGTGCACCTCGAGAAGACCGTGCCCGACGGCTCCGGTCCCTGGACCGCCGACTACGCCTTCGACTTCCTCGGCCGGAACGTGAACATGAACGCGAGTTTCGTCAAATTCGAGGTCAACCGGTACCTCGGCTGGCCGGGACAGGCGCCGTCCTACAAGGTCGGGCAGCGCATCTGGGAAGAGCTGCGGGACACCTATGCGGAGCGGGAGGGTGACGCGTTCTCGATCAAGGAGTTCCACCGCAAGGCGCTCGACCTCGGCGGCGTCGGCCTGGACACCCTCCGCGCGGCGATGCTCGGGTAGCGTTCGGGCCCGATCGGCGTAGGTTCGGGGGAGAGGCCGGCGAGTTGCCGGCCCCTCCCGCAAAACGCTAAGCTTGACTGTCACGTTTGTGACGAACTGTCCATTGCCATGCACGGCGCACGAGAACGAGTTTTTCCTGTGTGTGGCCCGAGCTATGTCCATCCTGGAGCAACTACTACATGACAATCGCAACGACCGAACGGGCACCCAAGCAGGTCGCCATCAACGACATTGGATCTGCTGAAGACTTTCTTGCCGCGGTCGAAAAGACTCTGAAATT
>DATISQ010000282.1:0-3815 GCA_035581905.1 Cryobacterium sp. | reverse complement strand
GTGCGGGACACGGCGCCGGCCGTCACCACGACGATGTCATAGACGAATTCGTAGGGCTCACCGATGGGCGGGGTGATGGTCGCCGTCTTCGCGGCGTGATCGATGTGGGTGACCTTGGCCGTGACGACAGTGGTCTTCTTGAGGTGACGACGGTGCGCGACCACGGCGTGGCGGCCCTCGATGGATCCGGCCGCGACCTCCGGCAGGAACGGCTGATACGTCATGTACGGAAGAGGGTCGACCATAGTGACCTCGGCTTCGCCCGCGCGGAGCCATTTCTCCAGCTTCCATGCGGTGTAGAAACCGGCGTAGCCGCCACCGACAATGAGAATTTTGGGCACTAGGGAAGTCCTCCTACATGATTTGGCTGCGCGATAACTTACCGTTTTGACCGGATTCGTTGGATGTGCCGAGTGGCCCCGATGCCGAACAGCGTTACTAGAGTACCAAACCCGACCAGGACCAGGAGCGGCACACTGATGTAGGTCAGCGTGAGCGGGCTGGGCAGCCACGCCGCGACGACGCTGGGGGCCGGCAGCGCCGGGTCTTCCCGCGGCGCCACCGGCGCCTGCGTGGCGGTCTGCGGCGTGGGCGCGACCTCGGTGTCCGCGCGTCGGTGCACCCGGATCCATTCCTCCAGCAGGGCGGCCGGTTCCGGGCTCGTGGCTGCCGGAACATACGCGGTGACCGCGGCGGCGGCGTCGATCAGGCCGTTTCCGTAGATCGGGCTGGGCACGGCGCGTCCGTTCGGGTCGGCCGTTTCGATGACCCGGTTCATCACCTCGGCGGCGTCGAGCCGGGGATAGGCGGCGCGCACCAGGGCGACCAGTCCCGACACGATGGGCGCGGCCGCGCTGGTGCCGTTCCACTGCACGTAGCCGCCGTCGGGAACCACGCCCACGAGCTGCTCGCTGGGCGCAGCCACCGAGATCGTGATTCCCTGCGAGGACGCGTCGAAGCTGGCACCCTTGTTGCGGTCGACGCCCGCGACCGTCAGGACCCCGGGGATGGTGGCCGGGGCGCCGACCTCGGTGGTGCCGCTGCCGCGGTTTCCGGCGGCGGCCACGACGACGACGTCGTTCTCGAACGCGTAGAGGAAGGCATCGTCCCAGCTCGGCGGCCAGTCCAGGGTGTTGCGGGTGAGGGACATGTTGATGACGTCCGCGCCGTTGTCCACGGCCCAGCGGATGCCCTCGGCGATCTGGTCGTCATTGCTGAGGGTGGCGTCGCTGCTGCCGAAGGCCACCGAGACGGCCAGGATCGACGCCTCGGGAGCCACGCCCAGGACGCCGGACCCCTCGCCCGTGCCGCGGCCGGCCAGCAGGGATGCCACCAGGGTCCCGTGCTCGCTCCCTTCTCCGACGGGCGTCTGCCCGTCGGCGGAGCCGAGCCCGGAGACATCCGTTCCACCGACGACGGCGCCGGTCAGGTCGGCGACGCCGGCGGCGACGCCGGTGTCGATGACGGCCACCGTGACCCCCGCACCGCGGGTCGTGTTCCAGGCCTGCGTGAATCCGTAGTCGTTGAGCCAGTACTGCAGGTCACGCACCTGCGTGTTCTGCGCGAAGGCCGGCGCGACCGGTGCGACGGCCGCGCCGCCCAGCGCCACGGTCAGGCCCAGGGCGATGCCCACGCCGATCCGACGCCAGGCGGAGCGGGTCACTCGTCGGCCGTGGTGTGGTCGAGGCACTCGCAGACGGTGGGCGTCCAGGCCGCCCGGGCGAGTGCCAGGTCTCCGATCGGGTTCACGCCGGGACCTGCGGCCAGGGCGTGGGCGGCCAGGGCGTGCAGGCATTTCACCCGTTCGGGCATCCCGCCCGAGGAGATGCCGGCGATTTCCGGCACCGTGCCCAGGGTCTCCCGGTCGGCGAGGAATCCCTCATGCGCACGGCGGTAGCGGTCGCGCACCTGCTCGTCGTCGGCCAGCAACTGGTTGTACTCGTTCATCACCTGGGTGGCCTCCAGGAACGACAGCGCCGCGGTGGCCGCGGGATGCGTCAGGTAGTACAGGGTGGGGAACGGGGTGCCGTCGGCGAGGCGCGGCGCCGTGGCCACCACGGTCGGGGCGCCGCAGACGCAGCGCGCGGCGATGCCCACGACGTTGCGGGCAGGGCGTCCCAGCTGGGCGGAGACGATAGCGATGTCGTCCTCGGTGACCGGAGCGAAGGGAGGCCGGGTCATTTCACGGCCTCGGGAGCCAGACCGGCCGTCATTACGGAGGCGAACATGGAGGAGAGCCAATCGACGTTGGTGGTTTGGAGGGTGGGGGTGGCGACCGGTGCGGCTGTACCCCCGGCGACGGGCAGTGCCAGATCGTTGATCACGAGGAAGCTAACGTCGCCGGGAAACACGTAGGACAGCCGGTCCCTGGCCTGGGTGGTGACGTAGGTGCGGTCGTTCCAGCGTTCCCGCTCGCTCTTGAGCTCTTCCACCGCGCCCTGCTGCTCCTCGACCGCAGCCGTGAGCGACTCGATCTGCTGGCGCTGGTCGGCGTAGGTGCGGATGCCGGGAGCCAGGACGACGACGGCCATGATCAGGAGGCCCATCATCATCAGCGAGAACCCGGACAGGCGCAGGCCGCGCAGCCACCGGGCGGCCGCGGTTTCGGTTGCGGGCAGCGCGACGGGCTGGCGTTCGGCGCGTTTCCTGGCCACGGCAGCTCCCTTCGTGAATCGCTGGTCGCGGTTGTCCCGCACTCGAACCCTAACCGCAATCGGACAAAAAAATGGAGCCCCCGGAGCGACGGGGATCAACCCGCGCTCCGAGAGCTCCAGTCACGCTACGCCTTGAAGCGCGGGAAAGCGGAGCGGCCCGCGTACACAGCGGCCTCGCCCAGCTCTTCTTCGATCCGGAGAAGCTGGTTGTACTTGGCGACGCGCTCGCTGCGGGCGGGCGCTCCGGTCTTGATCTGGCCGGCATCCGTTGCCACCGCGAGGTCGGCGATGAAGGTGTCATCGGTCTCCCCGGAGCGGTGCGAGATGACGGCGGTGTAACCGGCGCGCTGCGCGAGGGAAACCGCGTCGAGCGTCTCGGTCAGGGTGCCGATCTGGTTGACCTTGACCAGGATGGAGTTCGCGGTGCCGAGGGCCAGGCCCTTGGCGAGGCGCACCGGGTTGGTCACGAACAGGTCGTCGCCGACGATCTGGACCTTGTCGCCGAGCTCGGCGGTGAGGTGCACGTAGCCATCCCAGTCGTCTTCCTCGAGCGGGTCTTCGATCGAGACGAGCGGGTAGGCCGCAACGAGCTCGACGTAGTAGGCGGACAGCTCCTGGGCGGTGAGTTCCTTGCCCTCGAAGTGGTAGACGCCGTCCTTGTAGAACTCGGAGGCGGCGCAGTCGAGCGCAAGCCCGATGTCCTTGCCGGGCGTGTAGCCGGCGTTCTGGATGGCTTCGACGATGAGGTCGAGGGCCGCACGGTTGCTCGGCAGGTTGGGGGCGAAGCCACCCTCGTCGCCGAGGCCGGTGGACAGTCCCTTGGACTTGAGCAGCGCCTTGAGGGCGTGGTAGGTCTCGGTGCCCCAGCGGAGGCCCTCGGCGAAGGACTCGGCGCCGATCGGGACGACCATGAATTCCTGGATGTCCACGTCGTTGTCGGCGTGGGAGCCACCGTTGATGATGTTCATCATCGGGACCGGAAGGGTGTGTGCGTTCGGGCCACCGAGGTAGCGGAACAGGGGCAGGCCGGCCGAGGTGGCGGCGGCCTTGGCGACGGCCAGGCTGACGCCGAGGATGGCGTTGGCGCCGACGCGGTGCTTGTTGTCGGTTCCGTCGGTCTCGTTCAGGACGGCGTCGATGATGCGCTGGTCTGCGGCGTCG
>DATISQ010000281.1:0-1549 GCA_035581905.1 Cryobacterium sp. | reverse complement strand
GTCGAGGAGACGCTGGGTCTCCGTCGACGGCGAGGCCGGTTCGGACGGGTACTGGAGGGGGGCAGGCACGGGCGCGGCCGGCGTGGCGGCGAACTGGTCGTGGTGCTGCTGGGCCGTCCAGGCGTCCTGCTCGGCGAGGAGGTTCTTCTCGGTGCTGTTCTTGGAGACCTTCCAGCGGTCGAGGTCGCTCTGGAAGATCTTGCGGGTGCGGCCCGGCTTCTCCTGCCATTCGACCAGACGGTCCCGGAATTCCAGCAGCGCGGGCTCGAGCTGGTAACCGAACGTGGCCGAGGTGCGCTTGAGCTCTGCGAGCTGATGCGCCGCCCAGTTCGCGGCGACGCCCGAACCCTTGATCGGCAGGAGGCGCAACTGCACGTCGGCCTGGCCGACTGCGCGGTCCGCCATGACCTGCTCCTGGGGTGTGAGCGAGTTCCAGACGGATGCCTCGGTCGCGGCATCCACGAGGGTTCCGATCACGGACGCCTTGAGAGCCCGGTCGTTCTGCACGAGGAGGCGCCTGATCGCCTCGCGGGAGATCAGCGCCGCCAGAAGGCTGGCGACGACGATCGACACGATGAGCACCACGGCGCTGAAAACCACGGTCTGATTGCTGGCTGCCGTGAGCCAGGATACGAAACTATTCCACCACTGCATGAGCGCACTTTACCGGCGTCCCGGCCCGATCGGCGGGAGCGGCGCGGCGTGCCCTGCGGAGGGAGTGACGAGTCAACGGAAGCAGTCGGCCGCGTCGTCGATGCGCCAGAACGAACCGACGTTCATCGTGCGGGTGGCGGCGAGCAGGCGGCGCGCGGCGAAACGGTCGCCGTCGGCTTCGGTGCGCCGCTCGATGTGCCCGAGAACCATGCCGGACGGGTTCGAAACCCGCCAGAGGCCCTCTGTGACGGGAACGAGCGACAGGCCGCGGATGATGGGCAGAGGGATTGGTGCGGACGGTCGGGTGGACGGTGGGGTGGGCATGGAATCCTCCGAGATCGACCGTGGGTGGGTGATGGTCTCATCAGGCTACGGAGAGCCGCCGACATTGCTCCCGGTGCTACCGCAGGGGGCCGTTCTGCAGAGCCAGGTCCTGGCTGGCCAGGTCGAGGTCGACAACCCGGTACGGCCTCGCCGTCTGGGCAACCACGATGCCCGCCAGGACGAGGGCCACCCCCGCCATCTGCAGCCCGTCGAGGGACTCTCCGAGCCAGAGGAACGCGAACGCGAAGGCGAAGATCACCTCCGAGGCGCTCACGATGCCGGCCGCAGTGGCGGTCAGCCGGCCGAGCGCCATGTACGAGAGCAGATAGGGGGCGAAGGAGCCGAACACCCCGTTCCAGAGCATCAGCAGCCACAGGGGGAGGGACACCGCTTCGAGATTGCCGTGCAGCGCGACATCCTGAACCAGGGCTTGCGGCTGCACCTGCCACCAGGCGCTGAACACGAGCCAGAACGCGCTGGCGAAGAGCATGGACCAGAACGACACGGCCAGCGGCGAGGTGGCGGCGACCTGCCTCTCCCCGACCAGGAAGTACACGGCCAGGCAGATCGC
>DATISQ010000280.1:0-2892 GCA_035581905.1 Cryobacterium sp. | reverse complement strand
GTGGTAGCTGCCGCGCAGCAGCGCCGAGGACACGATGATCGTCCAGGTCGACCAGCCCAGCTCACGCAGCCGGGTGAACAGGTAGCCGACCACGATCAGCTCCTCGACCAGCGCCGAGCGCAGCGCCGAGAGCACCAGGATGGGGATCGTCCACCAGAACGTGTCCAACGGCGACGGCACGACCGCCACGGTGAAGCCGAAGGCCCGCCCGGCGAGGTAGAGCGCCAGCCCGGGGATGCCGATCACCAGCACCAGTCCGAAGCCGCGCAACAGGTCGCGCCCCGGCTGGGTGAAATCGAAACCCAGCCGCTGGAACGAGCTCTGCCCCGGCAGCCACAGCAGGTAGAGCACCAGGGCCACCGCGAACAGGGCGAAAAAGATCCCCAGGAACTGGTAGCTGAAGTCGAGCCATTCCCGGGGCGACTGCGACCCGTTCAGGGTCGCCGACTGCTCCGCGAGCGGCCGGGTGTCGGTCAGCCGGGCGATGATCGACACGATCGAATAGAGAGCGGATGCCCCGAGCGAGAGCCCGAGGACGATCCCCACCTCCCAGCGGAGTGCGGTGCGACTGGCGCCGAGAGTCACGCGCCGGGCTTCATCCGGCAGGCCGGTGTTCCCCCGGGCAGCCGGTGACGGTACCGCGCCACGAACCGGTAACCCGCGTCGGCGGCCCAGGACCACGGCGGCACGGTACCGAGCCAGCCCAGGGCGCGCCAGGCCGCATTCGGTTGGTGCCGGAGCAGGGCAGCCACGGCCGCGGCGCCGCCGAACTGGTGACCGTCGACGATCAGCCAGACCCGGGACTGGGCATCGTTCGTCGTCAGCGCATAGGAGGCCAGGTCGGTCCACTGGTAGGGGGCGGAGGCCGGCATGCCTGGGAGCAGGCGCTTCATGGTGTTCACGGAGGTGGTGCAGAAGGCGCAGTCACCGTCAAAGATCAGCAGCGGAGGACGTGCGGGGGCGGTGACGGTCATTCTTCAATCCTCCCACTGCCCGGAACGGGCAGGTTGCTGAATTCGGCGGAAGGATTGCGCGCAAGAACCTGCTGTAGCGCAACTATCCTGCGCAGTTTGTTTCGCATGTGTAACGTTTGCTCGATAGATTATGCGAACTCCGCGCGCGCTCTTTAAGGTCGATATAACTGAGATGTTTGCGTGCCCACGGCCCGTGCGACATTTCCCTGCGTACTGGAGGAAAATTGAAAATCAGGAGACTGGGCATACCTGCCATCGCCTTGGCCGCCACGGGAGCGCTCATGCTCTCCGGCTGTGCCGGCGGAGAAACCACCCCGGCAGGGGGCGACACCGCGGCGATCATCACGACGAACGGCTCTGAGCCGCAGAACCCGCTGATCCCGACGAACACCACCGAGACCGGTGGCGGCAAGATCACCACCTCGATCTTCGCTGGACTCGTCTCGTACACCGCCGAGGGCGAGACCGAGAACGAGGTCGCCAAGTCGATCGAGTCCGACGACGCGCAGAACTGGACCGTCACGCTCAACGACGGCTGGGAATTCACCAACGGCGAGGCCGTCACGGCCGACTCCTTCGTGGATGCCTGGAACTTCGGCGCGAAGTTCAGCAACGCCCAGGGTGCGTCCTACTTCTTCGACAACATCGCCGGCTTCGACTACGAAGCCGACGCCGAACTGACCGGTCTGAAGGTCGTCGACGACAGCACCTTCACGGTCGAGCTGGCCTCTCCCGAGGCCGACTGGCCGCTGCGACTCGGCTACACGGCGTTCATGCCGCTGCCCGCCGCAGCGTACGAGGACATGGACGCCTTCGGCGAGAACCCGATCGGCAACGGTCCGTACATGCTGGACGGCGAGGGCGCCTGGGAGCACGAGGTCGGAATCGACCTCGTCACCAACCCGGACTACGAAGGCACCCGCAAGCCCGCCAACGGCGGCCTGAGCATCGTCTTCTACGCCTCGATGGATGCCGCGTACGCGGATGTGCAGGGTGGCAACCTCGACGTGCTCGACGCCGTCCCGGACGCCGCGTTCGAGTCCTACCAGTCGGACTTCCCGGACCGCTTCGTGAACCAGCCGGCCGCCATCTTCCAGGGCTTCAACATGCCGTACTACCTCGAGCACTGGAGTGGTGAGGAAGGCAAGCTGCGCCGCGCCGCCATCTCGATGTCGATCGACCGCGGGGAAATCACCGACGTCATCTTCCAGGGCACCCGCACCCCCGCGACCGACTTCACCTCGCCGGTCATCGATGGTTACTCCGACGCACTCAAGGGTGCCGAAGTCCTCGAATTCAACCCCGAAGAGGCGAAGGCCAAGTGGGCCGAAGCCGAGAAGATCGCGCCCTACACCGGCACGTTCGACCTCGCGTACAACTCCGACGGCGGCCACGCCGCCTGGGTCGACGCGGTCACCAACAGCATCAAGAACACGCTGGGCATCGACGCCATCGGCAAGCCGTACCCGACCTTCGCCGCGGCGCTGGACGACCGTGCCGCCGACAAGCTGACCGGTGGAACCCGCGCCGGCTGGCAGGGCGACTACCCGTCGATGTACAACTTCCTCGCCCCGCTGTACCAGACCGGTGCCGGCTCGAACTACGAGGACTACAGCAGCGAAGAGTTCGACGCGCTGATCAAGGAAGGCGCAGCCGCGTCCTCCGTCGAAGACGCCACCGCGAAGTACCAGGAAGCACAGGAAGTTCTGCTCGCTGACCTTCCGACGATCCCGCTCTGGTACTCCAACGTGACCGGTGTTTGGTCCGACCAGGTCGAGAACGTCGTGTTCGGCTGGGACTCCGTGCCGCTGTACAACGACATCACCAAGGGCGAGTAGTCTTCGTTCAATTCGTTCGGCAGCAACAGATATCTGAATAGATAGACAACAAGTGTGGGGCCCGGGGCGTTCAGCCCCGG
>DATISQ010000279.1:0-6634 GCA_035581905.1 Cryobacterium sp. | reverse complement strand
TTCCAGCGAAACCGCGATCACCCCTGCTCCCCGATCGAATGAGAACCGCTCCACCACCCCCGGCTCGGCCGGGTTCAAGGCGTATATCTCCAGCGACTGGGCCGAGCGCACCGAGGTGCTGCCGCCCGCCCGCGAACAGGCGCCCTTCGCGGCCGCCCGCCGCGAGCTCCTCTCCGCAATGCACCCCGGGCAGCGCCTGATCATTCCCGCCGGCCGCCTCAAGCAACGCTCCAACGACACCGACTACGCGTTCCGCGCGCACTCGGCCTTCGCCCACCTCACCGGCTGGGGCAGCGATGCCGAGCCCGGTGCCGTGCTGGTGCTCGAGCCGACCGCGACCGGTCACGACGCCACCCTCTACTTCCGCGAGCGGGCCGGCCGCGATTCGGACGAGTTCTACGCGAACCCCGACATCGGCGAATTCTGGATCGGCCCGCGCCCCGGGATCGCCCAGGTTGCCAGCGACCTCGGGGTGCCGGTGCGCGGCATCGCCGACCTGGTCGCCGTCATGAAGACCATCGACAACGAGACCCTCGTCTTGCGGGAGGCCGACCCGCACTTCACCACCGAGGTCGACGAGGCCCGCCTCCGCTTCGCCGCCGAGCAGGTGCTCACCACCGACGCGTCCGACTCCCCGTTCAGCCTGGAGGTCAACGGCGACCACGCCGCCGACGAGCAGTTCGCCCGGGGCTTGTCGGAGCTGCGCCTGGTCAAGGACGCGTATGAGATCGCCCAGATGCGCCTCGCCGTCGCCGCCACGGGCCGCGGATTCGAGGACGTCATCCGGGACCTGCCCCGCTCGAGCACCCACCACCGCGGCGAACGCCTGGTCGAGGGTGTGTTCAACACCCGCGCCCGGTCCGACGGCAACGCGGTCGGCTATGACACCATCGCCGCATCCGGCCCGCACGCCTGCATCCTGCACTGGACCCGCAACGACGGGGCCGTCATGCCCGGCGACCTGATCCTGATCGACGCCGGCGTCGAGGTCGACAGCTACTACACCGCCGACATCACCCGCACCCTCCCGGTGGACGGCACCTTCACCGACGTGCAGCGCCGCGTGTACGACGCCGTGCGCGAGGCAGCGGATGCCGCGTTCGCCGTGGCGCGTCCCGGCGCCGTGTTCCGCGACGTGCACGCCGCGGCGATGTCGGTCATCGCCCGCCGCACGGCCGAGTGGGGCATGCTGCCCGTCACCGCCGAGGAGGCCCTGCTGCCCGACAACGGCCACCACCGCCGCTACATGGTGCACGGCACCAGCCACCACCTCGGCCTCGACGTGCACGACTGCGCGCAGGCCCGCCGCGAGATGTACATGGACGGCGTGATCGAGCCCGGCATGGTGTTCACGATCGAACCCGGCCTCTACTTCCAGCCCGACGACCTGACGGTGCCGGCGGAATACCGCGGCATCGGCGTGCGGATCGAAGACGACATCCTGATCACCGTCGACGGCCCCGAAAACCTCTCGGCCGGCATCCCCCGCACCTCCGAGGCCGTCGAGGCCTGGATCGCCGCCCTCACCGCCTGACCCTGTCCGCGAGAGCGCAGAAATGGCCCCTTCAGCAGACGTGAAGGGGCCGTTTTTGCGCTCTCGCGAGTCCCCTTCGGGCTGCGGGGCGGCCGGCGGCTCCTCGGCACGCGGCGGCTCCGACGGCTGCGGCGGGGCCGGCGCCGCCAGCTCCGCCGCAGCGTGACCGGCGAGCAGGTTTCGGGCCCGATTGACCACGGCGCCATCCACGATCACCTGATAGTTACTGGCAATCACCTGCATGGTCGATGTGAAGTCGCGGCGTCGGCGATTGAGCGCGGCACTGACGATCCCGAACAGCATGCCGAACCCGGCACCGAGCATCACGGCGGCGAAGACGAACGGCAGGCCCGCGCCGTCCGGGGAGAAGATGAAGAACAGCAGCCCGAAGAACACGCCCAGCCAGGCGCCGGAGGCCGCACCCGCGAGCGCGACCCGCCCCCAGGTGAGTTTGCCGGTGACCCGCTCGACGGTTTTGAGGTCGTTGCCGAGGATGGAGACCTGTTTCACCGGGAAATCGGACTTCGCCAGCGTGTCCACGGCTTCCTGTGCCTCGCCATAGGTCGCGTATGTCGCGAGCACCTCCCCTTTGGGCAAAACGGGGAACAATGCGGCGTTGCGCCTACCGAAGGGGCTCTGATTGCTCATGGGCCCATTCTTTCACAGGACCGATCTGCCCTGAAGGTGGCCTAAGTTTGTACTGTGTCTGCCACCAGAGTCTTCGTCGCCCGTTTGGCCGGGTGTACCGTTTTCGACCCCGCGGGAGACCGCGTGGGCAAGGTCCGCGACGTGCTGGTGGTCTACCGGAAAGACGACCCGCCCCTCGTGGTCGGCCTGATCGTGGAGATCCCGGGCAAACGGCGCGTTTTCGTGTCCATCGGCCGGGTCACCAGTATCGGTTCGGGCCAGATCATCACCACCGGCCTGATCAACGTGCGCCGCTTCGAGCAGCGCGGCGGCGAAGTGCGGGTCATCGCCGAGATGCTCGGCCGCACGGTCGTCTTCAACGACGGTTCCGGTGAGGCGACCATCGAGGACGTGTCGATCGAGGAGCTGCCGCAGGGCGGCTGGGCGATCAGCCAGCTCTTCGTGCGCCGTCCCAAGACCAGCCTGTCCCTCTTCGCGAAGGGCGCCACGACCTTCACGAACTGGGGCGAGGTGCGCGAGCAGACCACCGAGGGCCAGGCCCAGTCGGCCGAGCAGCTCATCGCCACCTACTCCGACCTCAAGCCCGCCGACCTCGCCAACACCCTGCTCGACCTTCCCCCGGAGCGCATGCACGAGGTCGCCGGAGAGCTGCCGGACGGCCGCCTCGCCGATGCCCTCGAGGAGATGCCGGAGAGCGAGCAGGTCAGCATCCTGACCCGCCTCGGCGACGCCCGCGCCGCCGACGTGCTCGATCACATGCAGCCCGACGACGCCGCCGACCTGATCGCGCAGCTGCCCGAGGAGCTCGGCGAGCAGCTGCTCGACCTGATGGAGCCGGAGGAGGCGGACGACGTGCGCTTCCTGCTCACCTATGCCCCCGACACCGCCGGCGGCCTGATGACGACCGAACCGATCATCGTCTCGGCCGACGCCACGGTCGCGGAGGGGCTCGCGCTCATCCGCCGCCACGACCTCGCCCCGGCGCTCGGTGCGGCCAGCTGCGTCACCCTGCCGCCCTACGAACCGCCCACTGGCCGCTTCCTCGGCATGGTGCATTTCCAGCGGATGCTGCGCTACCCGCCCCACGAACGCCTCGGCACACTGCTGGACCAGGGTCTCGATCCCGTCACCGCCGACACCTCGGCCGCGGAGGTCACCCGCATCCTCGCCAGCTACGACCTCGTCTCCGTGCCCGTGGTCGACGAGAACCACCGACTCGTCGGGGTGGTGACGATTGACGACGTCCTCGACTATCTGCTGCCCGACGACTGGCGCAGCCACGATGGCAACGACGATGTGCGCCGAAGGGCCGAAGCCCGCACCGAACTGACCACGGGAAGCATCCCGCTGCACCACGGACGGAGGAACGGCAATGGCCCGAGCTAACCGAGCGGATCTCCGCCTCGACTCCCCCAAGGGTCTGCGCACCCCCGCCCTCGGCCGCAAACGCCGGCGCAACCGCGACCGGCCCAGCCGCGACCGATTCGGCCGGTTCACCGAAGCCATCGCCCGCGGCATGGGCACCCCGTGGTTCCTGCTCGGGCTCACCTTCTTCGCCGTCAGCTGGATCGCCTGGAACACGCTCGCACCGCAGCAATGGCGCTTCGACTCCGTGTCGCTCGGTTTCATCGCGCTGACCCTGGTCTTGTCGATGCAGGCCTCCTACGCGGCCCCGATGATCCTGCTGGCGCAGAACCGCCAGGACGACCGTGACCGGGTGCAGTTCGAACAGGACCGGCAGCGCGCCGAACGCAACCTCGCCGACACCGAATACCTCGCCCGCGAGGTGGTGGCCCTGCGCCTGGGAATGAAGGATCTGGCCTCCCGCGATTTCCTCCGCTCCGAGCTGCGCGCCCTGCTCGAGAACCTGGAAGAGCGTGAAGACCAGGACAAGCAGAGCCGGAAACGCCTCCGCAAGGGCGAGCGGGACCGCGACCGGGAAGAACGTTCACCCGGTGCCTGAGCCGCTCTTCACCCCGGACCAGGTGCTGACCGCCCTGGCCCGGGTGATCGACCCGGAGATCCGCAAGCCGATCACCGACCTCGACATGGTCGCCGGGGTGGAGATCGTCGACGGCCGCGCCGTGGTGGGCATCCGTCTCACCATCGCCGGCTGCCCGGCCGCCCGCCAGATCGAACGCGATGTGCTCCAGGCCGCGGAATCGGTGGCCGGCCTCGGCCAGGTGAGCGTCGACGTGAGCGTGATGACCCGCGAGCAGCGCCGGGCGATGACGGAAAAACTGCGCGGCGGCGCCGAGGCCCGCGCCAACCAATTCGGCCCCGACTCCCTCACCCGCGTCTACGCCATCACCAGCGGCAAGGGCGGAGTCGGCAAGTCCACGATCACCGCGAACCTGGCCGTGGCCCTGGCCGAGCGCGGTCTCCGGGTCGGCGTCGTCGACGCGGATGTCTACGGGTTCTCGATCCCCGGACTCCTCGGCCTGGTCACCGCGCCCGACCCCGAGACGGGCAAGTCCGCCGCGGTCAAGCCGACTCAGGTCGGCGAGATGATCCTGCCGCCGATCGCGTTCGACGTGAAGGTCATCTCGATCGGCATGTTCGTGGAGGACGGCTCCGTCGCCGTCGCCTGGCGCGGGCCGATGCTGCACCGCACGATCACCCAGTTCCTCACCGACGTGTACTTCGGCGACCTGGACATCCTGCTGCTGGACCTGCCGCCGGGCACGGGCGACGTGGCCATCTCGGTCGGGCAGCTTCTGCCCCAGGCCGAGGTCATCGTCGTCACCACCCCGCAGCCGGCCGCCGCCGACATCGCCGAACGCAGCGGTGTCGTGGCCCGGCAGACCGGCCAGACCATCTACGGCGTGATCGAGAACATGGCCGGGATCGTGCAGCCCGACGGCACGGTGCTGGAACTGTTCGGTTCCGGGGGCGGCACCGAGGTCGCGCGCCGCCTGGGCGCCGGCCAGGAGTCCCCCGTGCCGCTGCTCGCGCAGGTTCCGCTGAGCGTGCCGCTCCGCAGCGGCGGGGACACCGGGGTGCCCGTGGTGCTGGGCGACCCGGCAGACCCCGCGGCCGTGGCCATCCGCCTGGTCGCCGACCGGCTCGCCACCCGGGCGCGCGGGCTCTCCGGGAAGAGCCTCGGCATCACCCCGAAGTAGCGCTGCCGCACCTGCGCCGCGGCGGAGTTCACGCGCCGCCGCCACCTAGACTTCGGGGATGCCTGCCTCCCCCCTCGACCCTGCCGCAATCATGAACCTCACCCGTTCCATTCGGTCCAGTACGGGGGCCACGATTCCCGTGATCGCGCCGTTCACCGGGGAACTGCTGCACAGACTGCCCGTCAGCGGGGTGCCGGACGTGCAGGACGCCTACACCCAGGCCCGCCTGGCCCAGCTGGCCTGGGCGCGGGCCGGGTTCGCGAAGCGCCGGGCGATCCTGCTGCGCGCGCATGACCTGATCCTGCAGCGCACCGGGCTGCTGCAGGACACCGTGCAGGCCGAGCCCGGCAAGACCCGCGGCCAGGCCTTCGAGGAGGTCGTCCAGGCCGCCGGCGTCACCCGGTTCAACGCCCTCGCCGCCCGGAGCGTGCTGCGCGGCGGGCGCCGTCGCTCCGCGATCCCGCTCGTCATCACGGCCACCGTCCGTTACCGGCCCAAGGGCGTCGCAGGCGTGATCACCCCGTGGAATTACCCGCTCAGCCTCGCCGCCATGGATGTTGTGCCGGCCCTCGCCGCCGGCTGCGGCGTGGTGCAGAAGGCCGACGACCAGGGCGCGCTGAGCATCCTCTCCCTGCGCCAGGCGTTCATCGACGCCGGCGTGCCCGAGCAGCTCTGGGCGGTGGTCGCCGGGGACGGCACGGAGATCGGCGGGGCGGTCACCGCGGAGGCCGACTACATCTGCTTCACCGGGTCCACCGAAACCGGCAAGCGGGTGGCGGCGCAGGCGGCCGGCACCCTCACCGGCGTCTCACTCGAGTTGGGCGGCAACAACCCGCTGATCGTGCTCGACGACGCCGACCCGGCCCGCGCGGCCGCCGACGCCGCCACGGCCTGCTTCACGGCGATGGGCCAGCTCTGCGTGTCGATCGAGCGCATCTTCGTGCAGCGGGGCGTGGCCGACGCGTTCCTCTGCGAATTCGTGGCCGTCACCCGCTCTCTCCGGCTCGGCGCCGACTACGACTACTCGACGGATGTCGGTTCCCTCACCTCGCAGGCGCAGCTGGACCGGGTGAGCGCCCAGGTGGCCGACGCGGTCGCCCACGGTGCCAGGGTCGAGGTCGGGGGCCGGGCCCGACCAGACCTCGGACCGTTCTTTTACGAACCCACCGTGCTGACCGGGGTCACCGCGGCGATGGACTGCTTCGCCGGCGAGACCTTCGGCCCGGTGGTGGCGGTCACCGTGATCGACTCGGAGCAGGAGGCCATCCTGGCCGCCAACGACAGCGACTACGGGCTGAACGCGTCGGTGTTCTCCGGGTCGGTGCGGCGG
>DATISQ010000278.1:0-3572 GCA_035581905.1 Cryobacterium sp. | reverse complement strand
GTCGACTCGACGGTGTACGTGGACATCGACGGCGAAACGCACGAGGTCGAACCGGCGGTGTGGGAGAAGTTCAAGTACACCTACAACCCGACCACGAAGAAGCTGCGCAAAGACGTCGTGGCCGAGTTCACCCAGTTCCCGTTGCGGCTGGCGTGGGCGGTCACCATCCACAAGTCGCAGGGTGCCACCTATGAGCGTGCGGTCGTCGACCTCGGCGCCCGGGTGTTCAGCCCCGGCCAGACCTACGTGGCCCTCAGCCGGCTGACCAGCCTGGACGGCCTCTATCTGACCCGTCCGCTGCGGCCGAGCGACATGATCGTGGACGAGAACGTGCAGCGTTTCATGCGGGGTCCGCGGCCCGCCGAGTCCCCCCGCCCGGTCACCACCGCCGACTAGCCCCGCCTGATCGCCGCGGGCGCGGGGGCGGGCGCGCGGCGGCGGCCGGCAGCCCCGCGGTGCGGCGAGGCGGCGCCGTGGGTACACTCCGTCGTGCAGGGGTGCCCCTGTGTTGGCCGCGACGCGACGGGGGTCAGACGATGAAGCTCGGACCGGGAACAACCAGCCAGGCACCAACCAGCCAGGCACCGACCAGCCCCCCACGGCGGCACGGACGTCGCCGCTCGCGCCGCCACCGCGTGCCCGCTCTCGCCCTCGCTGCCGCCCTGGTGCTGACCGCGTGCACCGCGGCGACGGATGCCTCCCCGGGGGCCCGCAGGCAGGCGGCGGCACCGTTCTCGGCCGAGGTCACGGCCCGGTTGGACGCCGTGCTCGCCGAAGCGAAAACCCTGGCGGGGGCCACCGGGGCCATCGCCGGGGTCTGGGCCCCGTGGGCCGGCACCTGGGTCGTGTCGCCCGGCTCCGTCTCGACGACGTCTCCCGGCGCGCTCACCCCGGAGATGCGATTCCGGATCGGCACCAACACCACGGCGCTGACCTGCACTGTGCTGCTCCGGCTCGTCGAGGAGGAGCAGGTGCGCCTCGACGAGCCGGTCTCGGCCTACCTGCCCCGGGTGGTGGGGCTGGATGGGATCACCCTGGGGCAGCTCTGCCGCAACACGTCCGGTCTGGGCGACCACACCCCTCGGCTGGCTCCGCAGATCGTGGCAAACCCCAGTCGCAAGTGGTCGACGCGGGAGTTCGTCGAGAGCGGTACGGGGGCCTCTCGGGTGGCGTTGCCCGGCGATGCCTGGGCCCCGTCGGACACCGGGGTCGTGTTGCTCGGCCTCGCTCTGCAGCAGGCGACCGGACGCGACTGGCCGTGGCTCTACCGGCACTACGTCTTCGACCCGCTGGGCATGAAGAACACCAGCCTGCCGTCGTCGGGGGAGCGGGCGATCCCTGGGCCGAGTCCCCGCGGCTACTCCGCGGCGCTCGATCCGGCCGGCATCGCCCGCTGCGGCAGCGTGGTCGACGTGACAGAGCTGGCACCCTCGGTGGGCGGGGTGGCCGCGGGGGCCGTCTCGAACCTCGAAGACATGAAGATCTGGGCGCAGGCGCTGGCCGCGGGGACCCTCCTGTCGGAGGAATCGACGGATGCGCAGTGGGCGCCGGTTCTGCCGGGGGCCGGAACCCCCTCCTGGCGGCAGCACGGCCTCGGGGTCGAACAGTTCGGCCCGATGCTCGGCCAGTCCGGGGAGATCCCCGGGTTCATCTCGGCGGCGATGGCCGACCCGGCCAGCGGGCTGACGGTGGTGGTCGCTTTCAACAATTCGACCTCCGGCCGCGAGTTCGCCGAGGCGGTGGCCCGTCGCCTGGCCGCCATCGCAGCCGCCGCGCCCGCGTCCGGCGAGATTCCGGCACCCCGGCTGAACCTGCCCTGGACCGAGGACCAGGTCGCGGGCGAGGTCCGGGCGGCCGCCGTGTGCGATTCGACATGGCGGGAGGAGCCGGAGGAACCCGACGTCGCAGGCGGTTGAGGCACCGGCGTGCAGAGCGCCGCTATTAGCCGCAAACGGGTACAAAAAAGCACGAAAAAACGGGCGCACCCCCCAATAGTGCGCCCGTTCGTTCGTGCTTTTCGTGCTACCGAGGCTTAGGCCCGGCGACGACGTCCCGTGAGAGCTCCGTAGATGACGAGAACGATGAGGGAGCCGGCGATCGCGAGAAGCCAGGTCGAGATGTCGAAGAAGTTCTCGAGTCCGGTGCCGAAGATGACCGAACCGAGGAAGCCTCCGAGGAACGCGCCGAGAACACCGAGGATAAGGGTGATGCCCCAGCCGCCGCCCTGGGTACCCGGCAGGATGGCCTTTGCGATTGCGCCGGCGATGAGTCCGAGAATGAGGAATCCGATGAAGCCCATAATTTGTCCTTGCGTCCTTCTGTTTGTTTGCGTACTGGAAAGGGGAAGTGCTGGTGAGTGTAGGTAAAGGGCCGGACTAGTCCGGCAGGGAATCTGCCTCATCGGCGTCGGCGTCATCGGAGTCGGCGTCCTCGGACGTCTGGTGCACGTCCTTGACGGTGACGTCCACCGCGGTGACCTGCATGCCGACGATCGTTTCGATCGCCGTCTCGACCGCGTTGCGCACCTCGCCCGCGACCTTCTGCAGTTCATGCGGGTACTCGACGACGATGGAAATCGCGACGGCCGCCGTGCCGCCCTGGGTGGTGACGCTCACCCCAGGGGAGAGGTCGGCGCCACTGATGGCTTCCCGGATCGCGCCGAGCGCTCGGGCCGCGCTGCCGCCGAGCGCGTGAACACCGGATACCTGGCGTGCGGCGATTCCGGCGACCTTTGCGACGACGCCATCGGCGATGACAGTCTTCCCGGGTCCAGCAAGGGGGACCGGAGTCTCTGGGGTGCTTTGAATAACGATGGCGTGCTCCAATCTGTCGCGGCACGTGAAACGAACCCCGACACTAGTAAGACGAAGGCCGATGGGAATTCGTCACGCGAATGCACAAAAAAGTTTTCCGGGGCGTCCCCGCAGGTCAGTTTTTCACGCGGAGACCTCGAACACGACGGTCGTCGTGTGGCTTTGGCCCGCGTCCAGGCGCACTCGGTCACGGCGCAGGTTCGCGGTTTCCACGCAGACCATGCCGGGCCACTCATCATCGCCGAAGTCGGCCAGCCGGGCGGCCTTGTCGGCCCAGGGGTTCCAAACCACGGTGCTGTCCGAGCCGTCGGATTCGATCGTGACGGTGCGGCCGTCCGGGGCGGTCACGGTGGTGCTGCCGCGGCTGCCCAGATAGAGGCGGTCGGTCTCGGTGGTGAAGCCCACGGGATCGGTCTCCGCCGGCTCGGTGACCCCGGTCAGCTGGTTCAGGAACGCGGTGCCCTGAAGCCCGGAGACCGTCGTGCCGCGGGCATCGCTCACCCGCAGATAGGTGTGCAGCGCCTCTTCGTAGGTGAGCGCAGCCGTCTCTCGGCTGGTCACCTTCAGGGCGAGGGTCAGTCGGGCTCCGACCGTGACGGTGTAGCGGGCCTCGAAGCGGTGCGGCCAGGCCGAGGCCCGCGTTGCGGGAGTGTCGGTGAGGCGGAAGGTCAGCACGACGTCGTCGGCGGATTCGTGCGCGTCCACGAATTCCCATTCGCTCAGTCGGGCGAAACCGTGCGACGGCGCGGCCGGGTCGAG
>DATISQ010000277.1:0-5711 GCA_035581905.1 Cryobacterium sp. | reverse complement strand
CCAGGCGAGGCGTTCGACGTGGTCGACCGAGTAGAAGAACTCGTAGGGGAAGACCAGCGGGTCTTCGACGCGCACAGAGTCGCCGACGCCCTTCACGAACCCGTTCGTGCGGCGTTCGGTGCGGCAGCCGAGCTCCTGGTACCAGGCCTCGGCCAGACCCACATCTTCGGGGGCGCGCACCCGGAACGCCATCGCGGCGACCGCGGCAACCGGGCCCTGGCGCAGCACCAGGTTGTGGTGGATGAACTCCTCGAAGCTGCGCAGGTAGATCTCGGTGTCGCTCTCCTCCGTCACGACGAGGCCGAGCACGTCGACGTAGAACGCGCGGGAACGGGCGAGGTCGGTGACGACGATGTCCATGTAGGCGCAGCGCAGGATGTCCGGCGGGGTCGCGGTGGGCGTGGGGATGGGGGTGGTGTTCATGGAATCCTCCTCATTGAGTTGTCGGTGGTCGAGCTTCGGTGGTCGAGCTTGTCGAGACCTCGAGACCTCGAGACCTCGAGACCTCGAGACCTCGAGACCTCGAGACCCGGGATGGTCAGCGGGCGCCGAAGCGGGCGGTGTGCACCGGCCCGAGGGTCACGTGCACGGCCTGCTGCTCGGTGTAGAAGTCGATCGAGCGGTAGCCGCCCTCGTGGCCGAGCCCGGAGGCCTTGACCCCGCCGAACGGGGTGCGCAGGTCCCGCACATTGTGCGAGTTGAGCCAGACCATGCCGGCCTCGATCGACTGCGCGAAGGTGTGCGCCCGGGTGAGGTCGCTGGTCCAGATGTAGGCGGCCAGGCCGTACTTCACGCCGTTGGCCAGCTCGAGGGCCTCCTCGTCGGTGTCGAAGGGCGTGATCGCCACGACCGGTCCGAAGATCTCCTCCCGGAAGATGCGGGCGGTCGGGGCGACATCCGCGAACACCGTCGGGGAGACGTAGTTGCCCTCCGGCAGGCCTTCGGGGCGGCCGCCACCGGCGAGCAGGCGGCCCTCGCTCTTGCCGATCTCGACGTAGCTCATCACCTTGGCGTAGTGCTCGGGGTGCACGAGGGCACCGACCTCGGTGGCCGGATCGTGCGGGTCGCCGACCACGATGTTCTTCGCGCGGGCCGCGTAGCGGGCGCAGAAGTCATCGTAGATCGGGCGCTCCACCAGGATGCGGCTGCTGGCGGTGCAGCGCTCGCCGTTGAGCGAGAACACCCCGAACAGGGTCGAGTCGAGTGCGGCGTCGAGGTCGGCGTCGGCGAAGACCACGGCGGGGGACTTGCCGCCGAGCTCCATCGACATGCCCGTGAGGTTCGCGGCGCAGTTGCGGTAGATGGTCTGGCCCGTGGTCGTCTCTCCCGTGAACGAGATGAGCGGGACATCCGGATGCTTGACCAGCGCGTCGCCGGCCTCCTCGCCGAGCCCGTTGACGAGGTTGAAGACCCCGTCGGGCAGCCCGGCGGCGGCGAAGATCTCCGCCCACAGGCTCGCCGACAGCGGCGTGAACTCGGCCGGCTTGAGCACGACCGTGCAGCCGGAGGCCAGCGCGGGGGCGAGCTTCCAGCTCTCCAGCATGAAGGGGGTGTTCCACGGGGTGATCAGCCCGGCCACGCCGACCGGTTTGCGGAAGACGTAGTTGATCTGGCTGCCGGGCACCTGGTAGGTGTCGTCGGTCTGCGCCACGATCAGGTCGGCGAAGAAGCGGAAGTTCTCGGCCGCGCGCTTGGCCTGGCCGAGGGCCTGGGTGATCGGCAGGCCGGTGTCGAACGTCTCGAGCTCGGCGAGGCGGGCATCCTGGGCCTCGACGGCGTCGGCGATCCGGTTCAGGATGCGGGAGCGTTCGCGCGGCTTCATCTTCGGCCACGGCCCGTTCACGAACGCGTCGGTCGCGGCGGCGACGGCGAGGTCGATGTCTTCCTTCTGGCCGGCGGCGGCGGTGGCGTAGGTCCGGTTCGACACCGGGTCGAGCACGTCGAAGGTCGCGCCGGAGACGCTGTCGACGAACCGGCCGCCGATGAAGTGCTGGATGCGGGTCGGCAGGTTCTCGGGCACGTGCTGGGCGGTGGGCGCGGTGGCGGTTACGGCTGTCTCGGTCATGGCTCAGGCTGCTTTCGGGGTGAAGCCGGCGACGGTGAAGCCGTCGACGGGGGAGAGATACTGTTCGCCGGCGGCCAGGAGCGTCTTCATCTTCTCGATGCCCGCATCCGTCGGGGTGATCAGCGGCGGGCGCACGAAGCCGCTCTCGATCAGGCCGCGCTGCTCGAGCACCCACTTGCCCGGCGCCGGGTTGGTCTCGACGAAGAGCAGGTCGACGAGCGGGTGCAGGCCGTAGTGGATGCGGCGGGCCGTCTCGATATCGCCGGCCATCCACGCGTTGTACATCTCCACGTGCGCGACCGGGGCGATGTTGCTCGTGGCGCTGATGTAGCCCACGCCGCCGAGGGCCAGCAGCGGCAGGCAGAGCAGCTCGATGCCGCTCCAGACCAGCAGCTCGGGGCCGCAGAGCTGCAGCACCCGGGAGAAGTGCTCGAAGTCCTTCGTGGTCTCCTTGACGCCGACGAAGTTGTCGAAATCACGGTAGAGACGGGCGATGGTCTCCGGGGCGATGTCGACGGCGGTGCGGCTGGGCACGTTGTAGGCCACGATCGGCAGGTCCGGGAACTCCTCGGCCACGGTCTTGTACCAGACGTAGAGGGCTTCCTGGGTGGGCCGGGCGTAGTAGGGGGTGATGATCAGGGCGGCGTCGACGCCGGCGTCCCGGGCCGCGGCGGTCAGCTCGAGGGTCTCGTCGAGCTTGGCCGAGCCGGTGCCGGGCATGAACGGCACCCGGTCACCGACGGCCGCGGCCACGGTGCGGATCGCGTCCGCGCGCTCGGCGATGGTCTGCGAACTCGGTTCGCCGGTGGAGCCGCCGAGCGAGATGCCGTGCGTGCCGGAGGCGAGCTGCCAGTTCACGAGGTTGGTGAGCCCGGCGTGGTCGACGGCGCCGTCGGCCGTGAACGGGCTCATCAGCGGCGCGATGGAGCCCTTGATCTGGCTCGGGTCGGTGCGGAACTTCATTGTTCTTCCTTTCGAGGGCGACGGATGCGCTGGCAACTGTTGCCGAATCGGACGAATGTTGCCGGTGTGCGGGCGACATTTGTCCGATTCGGGAACAGTTACGGGGGAAACGGGGGAAACAGGGAAACAGGGGGGGGATCAGGGGGTGGCGGTGGGGGCGTGCTGCTGGGCGAGGAACGCGTTCAGGGTGCCGAGCCGGTGCTCGCGCGCGGCGAGTTCGATCTGCAGCGGATCGGCCCCGTCCTCGATCAGGTCGAGCAGCGCGGTGTGCTCGGCGACGGACTCGTGCGCCCGGCCGGGCACGAAGCTGAAGGTGGACTCGCGCAGGGTGCCGAGCCGGCTCCAGCCGCGCTGCACCAGGTCGGTGATGTGCGCGTTGGTGCAGGCCTCGAACAGGGCCGAGTGGAAGTCGCGGTTCAGGCTGGTGAACCGGGCCGGGTCGAAGTGGTTCAGGCAGTCCGCCATCTCCGAGTTGATCACCCGGGCCCGCCGGAGCGTCTCCGGGTCGAGCCGCGGCGCCGACAGGGCGGTGGCGTAGCCCTCGACGAGGGCCAGCGTCTGCATCGTGTGGGTGTACTCGGTGGCGTCGAGCATGGCCACCTGGGCGCCGACGTTGCGCTCGAACGTGACCAGACCCTCCGCTTCCAGCAGACGGATGGCCTCCCGCACCGGCACGGTGCTGACACCGATCTCCCGGGCGATCTGCCCGAGCACCAGGCTGTAGCCCGGGCTGAAGCTGCCGTCGGAGATGCGGGCCCGGATCCACTGGTGGGCGAGCTGCGCCTTGCTCAGGGACGCGTCCGCGCCGGCAGTGCCGGCAGCGGTGGCAGCGGTGGTAGCGCCGGCGACAGCGGCAGCGGCGGCAGCGGCGCTCGAGCCGGTCGAGACCCGGGTCGTGCCGGTCGAGACCGTCATGCCTGTTCCTCCTGCCAGACCCGGTAGCGGGCCTTCCACTCGGCGTTCATCGGGTAGAGCCCGTCGACGCCGTGCCCGGCCGTGACCATGGCGGCGATGAAGGTCTCCTCGCGCTCCTGCACGATGGCGGAGGCGACGACCTCCTCGACCAGGTGCGGCGGGATCACGATCAGCCCGTCGGCGTCCCCGACGATCACGTCGCCGGGCTGCACGGATGCCCCGCCGCAGGCGACGGTCAGGTCCGTGTCCCACGGCACGTGGCGGCGTCCGAGCACGGCAGGGTGCGGGCCGGCGTGGTAGGTGGGGATATCCAGGGCGGCGACGGCCGCGAGGTCGCGCACGCCGCCATCCGTCACGATGCCCGCCGCGCCTTGCACCTGGGCGCGCAGGGCGAGGATGTCACCGACCGTGCCGGTGCCGCGCTCGCCGCGGGCCTCGATCACGAGCACGTCGCCCGGTCCGAGCGCGTCGAAGGCGCGTTTCTGGGCGTTGTAGCCGCCGCCGTGCGACTCGAACAGGTCCTCCCGGGCCGGGATGTACCGCAGGGTGCGGGCCCGGCCGACGAGGCGGGCGTCCGGGCGGGTCGAGCCGAGGCCGTCGATCGACACGGCGTTGAGGCCGCGCTTCCGCAGCTGGGCGCTGAGGGTGGCCGTGCCGACGCTGTTGAGGCGGGCCTTCAGCTCGGGGGTGAGCGCGAAGGGTGCCGGCGTCGGCGTCGGTGCCGGCGTCGGTGCGGCGACGGATGCCGGCGCGAGCCCGGCCGCCTCCGCCGAACCACACGCCTCGGTGCGCTGCAGGTCGTCGACCCGCGGCCCGGCCCCGAAGGCGCCGAACGGCACCGTGCCCTGCCGAATCGGGCTGACGAGGCGGCCGGTGCGGGGTGCACCCGGGGCGCCCGGGGCATCCACTTCGACCTCGACGGTGTCGCCGGGCACCACGACCGACGATCCGGCCGGCGTGCCGGTGAGGATCAGGTCGCCGGGCTCGAGCGTGAGCAGCTGCGAGAGGTCGGCCACGAGCCGGCCGAACCCGAAGAGCAGGTCGGCGGTGGTGTCCTCCTGCACGAGCGTGCCGTTGACCCAGGTGCGGATGCGCAGGCCCGCCGGATCGAGGCCGGCCGCGGGCAGCAGCGTCGGCCCGACGGGGGTGAACCCGTCGGCCCCCTTCGAGCGCAGGTTGGAGCCCTTGTCGGCGTAGCGCAGGTCGTACACGCCGAAGTCGTTGGCGCAGGTCACGTGCGAGACCGCCGCCCAGCCCTCCGCGGGCGAGACGCCGCGGGTGCGGCGCCCGATCACCAGGGCGATTTCGCCCTCGAACACCAGCAACTCGCATCCGTCGGGCCGGTCCACCCGCGTGCCGCTGGAACTCAGCGACGACGCCGGCTTGAGGAAGTACGACGGCTGCTCCGGCGTGCGGCCGCGCTGGGCGGCCCGGCTCGGGTAGTTGAGGTGCACCGCGATGATCTTGCCCGGCGTGGCGAGCGCGGCGGCGGCGCTGCCGGTGACGTCGCTGCTGCTGACGTCGCTGCTGCTGACGTCGCTGGGCCCCACGGAGGTCGAGTTCGGCATGTTTTCCGGCTTTCTAAGCGTGCTGGTTGCTAGTCCTGCTGGTTGCTAGTCGTGCTGGTTTTCAGTCGTGCTGGGAGATCCCGAGCGGCACTCCGCGGGTTTCCTTCACCATCGACACCGCGACGAAGGAGATCGTGGCGAGCACCATGAGGTAGATGCCGATCGACGGCGACCAGGCGGTCTCGTCCAGGAGCAGCTGC
>DATISQ010000276.1:0-3533 GCA_035581905.1 Cryobacterium sp. | reverse complement strand
GCCATCCGCACCATCTGCTGCTGCATAACCAGCACTGGACGATTATTCGCACCGGGGCGGACTACTGGCTGCGGCCACCGGTGGAAGTCGATCCGGAGCAGGCGCTGATCGCGTTGCCGAGTAAGCGCGAGGGGTAGCTCTGGCTCCGGGTCTCGACAGGCTCGACCAGCGTCGTGGGAACCTTTGGAGGTCGGGTCACCGGGTCTCGACGGGCTCGACCACCGGGACGGGAACCTTTGGAAATCTGGTCACCGGGTCTCGACAGGCTCGACCACCGGGATGGGAACGTTCGGAGGTCGGGTCACCGGGTCTGGGCGGGCTCGACCAGCGGGAGGAGAATCTTGGGTTGGTCCGTCGCCCCATGCTCACGCAGGCCAGCACGCAGGCCAGCACGCAGGCCAGCACGCGGACCGAACCGCGGCGGACCAGACCGCATCCCGAGTGACGGGCAGCGAAATGCGCAATCCGGCAGCCCGGTCTACTCTGTCTCCGACCGGACGGGACTAACCGCAGGCCCGCTGACTCACGACCAGACGGAGGACACCGGATGCTGTCGAGCTACCTGATTGCCGAATCGTACGGCCGCATCCGCGGGGTCGTGCACGCCGTGCTCAAGGATGCCGGGGCGGAGCTGCTGACCTTCCGGCCCGACCCGGAGGCGAACAGCATCGCGTGGCTGATCTGGCACCTGACCCGGGTGCAGGACGACCACCTGAGCGAGATCATGGACGAAGAACAGCTGTGGGTCAGCGGCGGCTGGGCAGACCGCTTCGCGCTGCCGATCGATCGCGCCGCCACCGGCTACGGTCAGACCGCCGTGGAGGTCGGTCAGGTGCGCGCGGACGCATCCGTTCTGGGCGGATACTTCGACGCCGTGCACTCCCGCACCATCGCGTGGCTGCCCACCCTCGCCGAGGCGGACTACTCCCGCATAGTCGACACCCGGTGGACGCCGCCGGTCACGCTCGCCGTGCGCCTGGTCAGCGTGCTCGCCGACGACCTGCAGCACGCCGGCCAGGCCGCCTACGTGCGCGGCCTGGCGGAGCGTGCCGGGCGCTGAGCAGCACCCTGCCTGATCAGGGCATCGCTCTTCGTCGCCCCGGCCAGGGCCAGCCGCTCACCCCAGGCGAGCAGGTCGGGCTTCTCGCCTTCATGATCATCGCCTCCCAGGGTGCCGCCGGCGTGTCCGGCGCCGGCATCGCGACCCGCCACGGCCCGGCACGGATGCCCGCGGCGCGACTGCGTCATGGACCGCGGTCACGTCACCGAAATCGTTGATATCGCAGATTCTTCGACGCTAAAGCGCCTTGTGTTACGGTTAGGTCTGGTCTTACGACCCTTCACCAGGACGCGAACGTGCAGCCGACGGCCCCATTGGGACGGCCGCTTCGTATGGTGAGGCCCTGACGGATGCGATCCCAATGATTGCCCCAGCCCACGCCCCACGGCGTCTGGGCCGGTCACGGCCTACCCGTCCGACACAGCGTGCATCCGTTCCGTTGGCCGTGTTTCGGCCCCGCCCGGCGTGCACCGGGAGAATCCGTGACCGAAACTATTGCCGTGAAGGCAGATCGACTGTACAAAGCGTTCGGGCGTCGTCCGCACGAGGTCGTCAAGAAACTGACTGCCGGGGCAACGCGCGACGAGGTGGCCACGCTGGGCACCGCCGCCGTGATCGACGCCTCCTTCGAGGTTCGCCGCGGCGAGATCTTCGTGGTGATGGGACTGTCCGGTTCGGGCAAGTCCACCCTGATCCGCATGCTCAACGGACTCCTGGACGCCACGTCCGGCACCGTGACGGTGGCGGGCCAGTCGATCACCGGCATCTCCGCCGCCGCGCTGCGCGAGGTGCGCCGGAAGAACATCTCCATGGTCTTCCAGCACTTCGCCCTGCTGCCGCACCGCACCGTGATCGACAACGTCGCTTACGGTCTCGAGGTGCAGGGCATGGGGCGCGAGGAGCGACTGGCCAAGGCGCGCACCATCATCCGTCTGGTCGGCCTCGACGGCTGGGCCGACAACCTGCCCTCGGAGCTGTCCGGCGGAATGCAGCAGCGCGTCGGCCTCGGCCGCGCCCTCGCCGCCGATACCGACGTGCTCCTGATGGACGAGGCCTTCTCGGCTCTCGACCCACTGATCCGCCGCGAAATGCAGGAACAGCTGATCGAGCTGCAGGCCGAGCTCGGCAAGACCATCATCTTCATCACCCACGACCTCAACGAGGCCATGTTCCTCGGGGACCGCATCGCGGTCATGCGCGACGGGCGGATCGTACAGATCGGCACGCCCGAGGAGATCCTGACCGACCCGGCCAACGACTACGTCGCCCAGTTCGTTCAGGATGTCGACCGTGCCCGGGTCCTGACCGCTGCCAGCGTGATGGAGCCCGTGCGCTCCGTGGTCACGATCACCGGCGGCCCCCGTGCGGCGCTCCGGACCATGCGGGACCTGCAGACCTCCGCAACCTTCGTACTCAACCGCGACCGCACTTTCGCCGGTGTGGTGCGCGACCGCGACGTGCTGGGGCAGGTCAAGGCCGGCGACACCGACCTGCGCGCCATCGTGCGCACGGATGCGATCTCCGTCAGCCCGGACACCCCTCTGGTCGACCTGGTCGAACCGTCGGTCGGCAGCGACCTGGCGATTGCCGTGGTCGACGAGAAGAATCGTCTGCTTGGCGTCATCCCGCGGGTGACCCTGCTGGCGGCGCTTGGCAACGTGAGCACGAACACGGGCGACCTGCCCGTGATCGAGCCCCCGGCGACGATTTCCGTCAACATGATCACCGAAACCCTCCGCGACACCGCTCTGGAAGGAGCCGACCTGTGAACGACTTCCGACTTCCTCTGGGCACCCTCGTCGAGGGCTTCATCGACTACGTCATGGAGACCTTCGGGTTTTTCTTCGACTTCATCCGGGTGGTCTTCGACGGTGCGTACGAGTTCGTGGACATCCTGCTGGTGACGCCGCCCTTCTGGGTGATCGTGCTGCTCGCAGCGGGGCTCGCCCTCGCCACGCGAGGCTGGAAGTTCATGACCGGCACCATCGTGGGCCTGCTCGTGATCGTCGGCGTCGACCAGTGGGAGAACGCGATGGACACCCTCGCGCTCGTGCTGGTGGCCAGCCTGCTCGCAATCGCCTTCAGCGTGCCGCTCGGCATCCTGGCTGCGAAATCGTCCGTGGCGTCCGGCATCATCCGCCCGATTCTCGACTTCATGCAGACCATGCCGGCCTTCGTCTACCTGAGTCCCGCGCTGATCCTGGTCCGCGTCGGCGTCGTGCCGGGCATCGTGGCCACGATCATCTTCGCGATGGCCCCGGGCGTGCGTCTCACCGAGCTGGGCATCCGCGGGGTCGACCGGGAAGTCGTCGAGGCCGGACAGGCCTTCGGCGCCTCGCCGTGGCGCATCCTGCGCCAGATCCAGCTGCCGTTGGCGATGCCGACCATCATGGCCGGCATCAACCAGGTCATCATGCTCTCCCTGTCGATGGTCGTCATCGCGGGCATGGTCGGCGCCGGCGGCCTCGGCGCC
>DATISQ010000275.1:0-4040 GCA_035581905.1 Cryobacterium sp. | reverse complement strand
GCTGGGTGACTCAGTCGCCGTTCAGTTCAGTCGCCGTTCAGTTCCGCCGCCATTTCAGCTCAGATGCATCGCCTCGTGTGGAGATCCACGATGACCACGCCCACTTCATCCTGGACGGACTACCTCGGCCGGGCCGCGATCCGCTCCGGCCAGGCCCTCCTGATCCTTGCCCTGCTGGTGGTGGCCATCTTCGGGATCACGCAGCTCAAGCTGGTCTTCACCCCGCTCCTGCTCGCCCTGATCGTGGCCTCGGCGCTGCGCCCCGTCATGCGGTTCCTGCTGGCCCGCGGGGCGAACGAATCCCTCGCCGCGGCGATCACCCTGGTCTCGAGCGTCGCGGTCTTCGGCGGCGTCGTGACCCTCGTGGTGTTCGGCATCCGTGGTGAGTGGAACACCCTGTTCACCTCGGCCAGCGAGGGGCTCGCCAGCCTGCAGGAGCTGCTCACCAGCGGCACGCTGCCGATCGATTCGGCCCAGATCGATTCGGTGCGCGAGTCGGTCATCGAATTCGTCACCAGCAGCCAGTTCGGGTCCGGGGCGCTGGCCGGGGTCTCCGTGGCCGCCGAGATCGTCGCCGGCCTGGTGCTCGGCCTGGTCGTGCTCTTCTACTTCCTCAAGGACGGGCCCCGCATCTGGAGCTTCCTCATTCAGCCGCTCGCCGGGACGCGGCACGCGCGGGCCGTGCGCATCGGCGATCGCAGCGTCGAGGTGTTCGGCAACTACGTGCGCGGCACGGCGATCGTCGCGTTCGTCGACGCCCTGTTCATCGGGATCGGGCTGTGGATCCTGCAGGTTCCGCTGGCGTTGCCGCTCGCCGTCATCGTCTTCGTGGGTGCCTTCATCCCGATCGTCGGGGCGACGGCCGCCGGCATCCTGGCCGCGCTGGTCGCCCTGGTCACGAACGACCTGACGACCGCCGTCATCGTGGGCGCGATCGTGGTCGCCGTCAACCAGCTCGAGGGCAACTTCCTGTCCCCGGTGGTGCTCGGCAAGTCGCTGCGCCTGCACGGCCTCGTGATCCTGCTGGCCCTGACCGCCGGCACGATCCTGGGCGGAATCGTCGGCGCGGTCATTTCGGTGCCGATCGCAGCCGTGGGCTGGGCGGTCATCAAGGCCTGGAACGCGCCCACCCGGCCACCGGTTCCGGTGCAGTCGGTCGCGCCGGTGGAAACCGCCCCGCCCGGCCTGTCGATCGGTGCGGCCGGCGCGACGGTCTAGCCGCCTGCGACGGGCATCCGGGGATCAGCCGAAGGCGGAAATGCCGGTCACGGCCCGGCCGACCAGCAGTGCGTTGATCTCGTAGCTGCCCTCGTAGGAGTAGATCGCCTCGGCGTCGGCGAAGATCTTGGCCATCTCGTACCGGGTGCTGATGCCGTTGCCGCCGAGCAGACCGCGACCCAACGCCACCGTTTCGCGCATCCGGGTGGTGCAGGTGGCCTTCGCGAGGGCCGCCTGGTCCATCGTGAGCCGCCCGCTCTCCTGCAGCCGTGCCATCTGCACCATCAGCGACAGCGACAGCGTGGCGTTGCCGATCATGCGGGAGAGCTGCTCCTGCACCAGCTGGAAGGATGCGATGGGCACGCCGAACTGGCGCCGCTCCAATGCGTAGGCGCGGGCCACGTCGAAGGCGGCGAACTGCTGCCCGACCGCCTGCCACGACACCCAGACCCGGGAGTTGCGGAGCAGCACGTTCGTGTCCTGGAAGTTCCGGCTGCCCGGAAGCCAGTTCGTGAACGGGCTCCGGACATCAGTGAGGGTGATGTCGGCGTTCTGCACGATGCGCACCGCGATCTTGTTCTCGATCGGGGTGGCCGTGAACCCGGGCCGGTCCTTCTCGACGATGAATCCCTTGATCTGCCGGTCCTCGGTGTCCCGCGCCCAGACCAGCACGTAGTCGGCCATGGCGCCGTTGCCGATCCAGCGTTTGGTGCCGGTGAGCACCCACTCGTCGCCGCTGCGGGTGGCCGTCGTCTCCATCATCCGGGAGATGTCGGAGCCGTGCTCCGGTTCCGTCAGCGCGAACGCCCCGATCTTCTCCAGGGCCAGAAGGCCCGGCAGGAGGCGTTCGCGCTGCTCGGGCGAGCCGAGCTCGTCGATGGCCGCGGCGAACAGTTCGTGGTGCACGCCGTAGAACGTGGAGATCGAGGTGTCGGCCCGGGTCAGCTCCATTTGCAGCAGGCCCGCGAGTAGGTGGCTGGGCGCGGCCGAACCGGTCGCGGCGAGGTTGTGTGCGGCGAGGCGGGGCAGCAGTTCGAACGGGAACTCGGCCCGGTTCCAGTAGTCCACGGCGAGAGGGCGCACCTCGGCCTGGTAGAACGACCGCGCGGCGGCCAGCCGATCGCGCTCACCCGGGGTGAGCAGATCGGTGGCGAAGATCAGGTCGGCGTCGACGTAGGGCATCTCTCCCGGTCCCGGGCCCCGTCCCAGCCCGAGTTCCTGCTCGCCGAGCGGTGCGAAGAACGCGTCGACGGATGCCGGCGTCACCTCGCCGAGGCTCGCCGGCGACCAGCGGGGGCGACGGTCCTTGTCGATCACCTGGGCCCGGATGCCCTCCTGCAGCTCGCTCCGCTGCAGGAATCGAAGCGTCACCCGGTATTCCTGGTCGAGCACCTCGTCGATGCTCGGGAGCCGCCGCGCCCGGCGCAGCGAGGCCAGCGTGACCGCGAGGGCGGTCGGCGACCTCGTGAGGATGAGGGCGGCGGCCTGGCGGGCGGCCTCCACGGGGGAACGCTGCAGGGCAGCGACGATCTCGCCCACGTCGTCGGACGCGTAGCACTCGTCGATCCAGTGCCGCTGCTCGAGCAGAGCGGACGGCGGGGGAGTCTCGGCCAGAGAGCGCACCGCCGCGGCTGCGTCGGTCCCGGCCAGCGCGCGCGCCAGCGCCGGGAGCCGGTCGCTGGGAACGAAGTGGTCCGCCAGACCCAGCGCGATGGCGTCGGATCCGGAGGCCTGGGTGGCGGTCAGGGCGAGGTGGGTGCCGAGCTCACCGGGGGCGCGGGACAGCAGCCAGCTTCCGCCGACGTCGGGCACGAAGCCGATGGCGGTTTCCGGCATGCCCAACCGGGTGCGCTCGGTCACGATCCGGGTGTTGGCATGGCCGGAGACGCCGACCCCGCCGCCGAGCACGACGCCGTCCATCACGGCCACATACGGTTTGGGATACCGGTGGATCTGCGCGTTCAGGTGGTACTCGTCGGCGAAGAATGAGGCGGCCTCCGCGTCCGCGTCCGCTCGGTCGTCCGGGTGCATGCCGCCGCGGTAGATCTCTACGATGTCGCCCCCGGCGCAGAGCCCCCGGTCACCGCTGCCGGTCAGCAGAACGGTCTCGACCAGATCGTCGGCCGCCCAGTCGGTCAGCACCGCGGACATCCGTCGGATCATCTCGTGGGTCAGGGCGTTCAGGGCAGACGGGCGGTTCAGGATGATCTGGGCGAGCCGCCCGTCTCGGCGAAGCAGTACGTCCGGCCGGTCATCCATGAACTCGAGCATGAGCCCCACGCTACCGGCACGGACTCAGATCGCTCGTAACGACTCAGAGGCGGGCGAGCAGTTCCACCTTCTTGGCGTCGAATTCGGCGTCGGTCACGATCCCCGCGTCGCGCAGCCGGCCCAGCTGGAGCAGCTGTCCGACGGGACCGGACTCGAGTGCGAGGGTGTCGGCGACGGGGCGAGGGGCAGCTTCGAGAATGAGGGGCAGCGGGCCGGGAGCGGCGGGCAGCCCGGGCCGCGGCGCCGGGTCGTTTCCGTGGGCGGCGCCCTGGGACATCCGGTCGATCCCGGCCAGGGCGATGGCCGAGACGATGAAGACCATGTGGATGATGACCTGCCAGAGCACGCCGTCCCAGGTGTAGACGTCGCCGGTGATGCTCTCCTGGCCCGCCGTCGCCGTCGAGCCGCGCGCGGCGAGGTCGCCGACCTCGATGAACGTCTTGAGCAGGTGGATCGAGGAGATGCCGACGATGGCCATGGCGAGCTTGACCTTGAGCACGTTGGCGTTGACGTGGGAGAGCCACTCGGGCTGGTCGGGGTGGCCGTCGATG
>DATISQ010000274.1:0-1850 GCA_035581905.1 Cryobacterium sp. | reverse complement strand
CAAGCCCCTCGAAATCGTCGACGACGGCACCGGCCGGGTCGGCGGCATCCGTTACGAACGCACCACCCCGGACGGGCAGGGCGGCGTCGTCGGCACCGGCGAGATCCGCGAACTGCCGATCCAGGCCGTCTATCGCGCGGTGGGCTACTTCGGGTCTCCCCTGCCGGGCGTTCCGTTCGACAAGAAGCGCGGCGTGATCCCCAACCGGGAGGGGCAGGTGCTCTGGAAGGGCGACCCGTCCTTCGGGTCGAAGAGCGCCAACACGCAGCTGTACGGCGTCTACGCCACCGGCTGGATCAAGCGCGGGCCGGTCGGCCTGATCGGGCACACGAAGTCCGACGCCATGGAGACCGTGCGGCACCTGATCAACGACCTCGGCAACTGGTGGCGCCCGGAGTCGCCGTCGGAGCAGAGCATCGTGGACCTGCTCGACGAGCGCGGGGTGCAGTACACGAACCTGGACGGCTGGCACCGGCTCGACCAGCACGAGCTGGCGCTCGGCGCCACCCTGGGCCGCGCCCGGGTCAAGGTCGTTCCCCGCGACGAGATGGTCACGATTTCCCGCGGCGAGAGCTGACGCGCGTGGCGCCCTGGTTGCCGGTTGTCGCCGGCCTGATCGGCGCCGGACTCGGAATTCCGCTGACCGGGATCGCCGAACGGATGCTGCGCATCCGCCGCCGCTTCCCGTGGTTGGTGCGTGCCGCCGTGACCGTGTCGACCGGCCTGCTCGTTGCGCTCGTCGTGTGGAAATTCGGGGCCGGCTGGGAGCTGCCGGCCTATCTGTACCTGGCGCTGATCGCGGTGGTGCTCAGCGTCGTGGACATCGCCGAGAAGCGGCTGCCGAACGCGCTCGTCTACCCCTCGATGATCGTGCTGCCGGTTCTGCTGACCCTCGCGGCTGCGGCATCCGGGGCCTGGCCCGCTCTGCTGGGCGCGTTCATCGGCGCCGCGGCGCTGTTCGCGTTCTACCTCGTGCTCGCCCTGGTCTCGCCCGGCGGCATCGGGATGGGGGACGTGAAACTCGCCGCGGTGATCGGCCTCGCCCTCGGTTACCTGGGCTGGACCCCGTTCCTCGTCGGCGCTTTCGGCGCCTTCCTGATCGGCAGCGTGGTCTCGCTGGTTGCCCTGGCGCTTCGCCGGGTGACCCTGCGGGGCTCCATCCCGTTCGGGCCGTCCATGCTCGCGGGGGCTTTTCTGGGCGTGATGCTGGCCTGAAGTTCCCCCCGGCGGGGGGCCAGGACGATCACTGAGACGGGACTACGGTGACGCTGTCGCCGACCCTCCGGCGAGTTCGCTTCACCCGAGGAGCACCTGTGTACCCGATTCTTCCTGCCCACGGCACGCCCGGAGACACCTCCCGCGCGATTCCCTGAGCCACCAGGACTGACCGGCCCGAACCCGAATGACGGCCTCACTCGCGGCACACCCACGGCGCGAGTTATTGTCATGCCAAGTTTCAGCATTTACACAGAGTACACTCGGCTACCCCCCAGACAGGGAGCCCCTTCTCTGGGGCGTAGTGAGGTTTTCTCGGCGGACATAGCTTGTGGTCATTCGCTCGGCCGCCCTGGCCGGCCTACACAGAACGGAAAACCCGAGATGAAGTTCTACACCCAGATCCAGGCCCGCATCAACAGCCTTCGCACCGAGGAAGACGGCGCCACCGCGGTGGAGTACGGCCTGATGGTCTCGCTCATCGCCGTCGCCATCATCGGCGCTGTCACTCTCGTCGGAGGTGCTCTGACGGGGATGTTCACCGGAATCAGTGGCGAAATCACCACACCGTAACCGACGCGGGCCCGGCGTCACCCGCTGGAACCCCGTGCGCCGGCGGCGGCTCGCCATCGCGA
>DATISQ010000273.1:0-2360 GCA_035581905.1 Cryobacterium sp. | reverse complement strand
ATCGTTCAGATCGAGCGGATTGAGGTCGACGCCGGCCCGCCAGACCACGGTGGGAAGGTCAGCCGGCACGGGCACGGGCCCCGTGGTGGCGCAGTCGAAGGCGACCGGACTCGGCCCGGCGGCGGGATGCAGCATCCGTTCCGCTCCGTCGCCGGCGACATACCGGTAGCTGTACCGGGCGGGGTACCGGCACAGCCCCGCGGATGCCCCCACCTCGATCAGGGCGAGCGTGCCGGGAATCGCGGCGAGCGCCGGGAGCAGAACGGCGCAGCGGGCGGGCTCGTTCGTCTGGGTGGAATGACTCAGGCAGGTTGCCTCGACGGCGGCCCACTGCGCGGCCAACCAGGCCGCGAAGGCGGCATAGTCCGACACCGGGGCCCCGGTGAATCGCGCCGCGCTGAAGACCAGGTTCGGCTGCCGTTTCGGGGCCGGAAGCCGGTCGATCCGGGCAATGGTCGCCGCGTCATCCGCCACCCCGCGCGCCCACTCCTCGTAGCAGGCGCTCATGCCGCGTGCCTCCACCTCGGCGAATTCGCGGTACCGGTCGGACGTCGCCGCCAGCGGGTCGGTGCTCGCTCTCATGCAGACACCCTATGCCTCGGCCGGATGCCGATTGATTCGACGGAGATCGCGGTGTTCCCGGACGGGCTTCAGCCGGGCGCCTTCGGGGTCCAGACGTAGGGAGTCGTCGTCGTGATGGCCTGGAAACCCAGGCGGAGCAGGATCGGGGCGCTGTCGGCGGAGGCGTCCACCTGCAGGTAGCGCACTCGGCGCTCCTGGGCGAGCCGCGCGCGGTGGGCCACCAGCGCCCGGTAGATGCCGCGGCCCCGCCATGCCGGGAGAGTCGATCCGCCCCAGAGACCCGCGAAATCGGTGCCCGGGGTGAATTCGAGCCGGCACGAGGAGACGATTTCACTGCCGGTCTCCGCGACGAACACGAGGACGTCGTCCGGGTCCGCTCGCACACTGGTCTCAAGCTGACCGGCCAGCCAGGCGTGGTCCACGCCCCAGACGTGCGTCTGCAGCGCGGCGATGCGCTCGAAATCGGTTCGGGCGTCGACCTGCCGAATGGTGACGCCGGCCGGCAGCACCGGCCCGGAGCTCAGGCGGCCGGCCTCGCAGACAACGACCGTCTCCGGTTCCTCGGGCACGAACCCGGCCGCGAGCAGGCGGCCCGGCAGGTCGGCGGGCAGGTCGTGGCCGCGGGTCTTCCACTCGACGGACTCGCCGCGGGCCGCGAAGAAATCCCGGTGCTCCGCGATCAGCGCGTCGAGCGCCGGCCCGCTCACGCCCACGTCGCGGCTGGTCTCAACGAAGCCCTGGTGCCGTCCCGTAACACGCAGCACCGACCCCATCCGTTCGTAACGGATGCCCGTGGGCAGGTCGGTCGGAACCCGCAGCCGCAGCTGGGCGTCGTAGGCGGAAAGCAGCACGTCACGGTTTGTCATTGAGCCTCACCCTATGCCGAGGCTTCATCCGGACCGTTACCCCGTGCGGACACCATAGTCCTTGGCTAGGCTTATTATTCGTGCGCCGATGTCACAAGCGTCAGCATGCTCGCACACCGCGAAACCGAGATGGAGAAACCGTTGCCCGGAGAGAACCTCACCAGGATCGAAGCTCAGGAGCGCGCCGCGCTCATCACCGTTCAGAGTTATGCAGTCACCCTTGACCTCACGGCCGGACCGGAAACGTTCGGCAGCGAGACCACGGTGCACTTCACCGCGACGCCCGGAGCGTCGACCTTCATCGACGCGATCACCCGCACCGTGCACTCGGTGACGCTCAACGGGGTCGCGCTCGACCCTGCGCATGTCAGTGACGGCATCCGGATTCAGCTCGACGGCCTGGCCGCCGAGAACACGCTCACCGTCGTCGCCGACGCCGAGTACACGAACACCGGCGAGGGCCTGCACCGCTTCGTCGACCCGGTCGACAACGAGGTCTACCTCTACAGCCAGTTCGAGGTGCCCGATTCCCGCCGTGTCTTCGCCGTGTTCGAACAGCCCGACCTCAAGGCCACGTTCGCCTTCACGGTCACCGCGCCCGGCGCCTGGGAGGTCATCTCCAACTCCGCCACGCCCGAGCCGACGGATGCCGGCAACGGCACCAGGACCTGGGCGTTCGCCCCCACCCACAGCATCTCCAGCTACATCACGGCCCTCGTCGCCGGCCCCTACGCCGTGGTGCGCAGCGAGCTGACCTCCAGCGACGGCCGCGTCATCCCGCTCGGCCTCTTCTGCCGCAAGAGCCTGTTCGAATACCTCGACGCGGACTACCTGTTCGAGAAGACCCGCCAGGGCTTCGAATACTTCGAGGGCAAGTTCAACTACCCGTACCCGTTCGACAAGTACGACCAG
>DATISQ010000272.1:0-6966 GCA_035581905.1 Cryobacterium sp. | reverse complement strand
GTCGTCGAGTTCGCCGGTGTGACGTTCACCCACGGTCGCACGATCTACTGCGACGAGGACGGGATCCTCGTCGAGCGGTGACGGGCAGCGCGGTGACGGGCAGCGCGGTGACGGGCAGCGCTCCTTGACCAGGACGCGCGGCGCCACCCGAGGAAGCTCACTCAGGTGGAGCCGCTGGTGCGGGGGTCCAACGTCATTGTTGTTCGTGTAACCGTTGTTCGTGTAACCGGTGTTCGTGTAACCGGTGTTCGTGGCACCGTCAAGCGAGGGCCGTTTCGGCCCCGGATGCCTACGTTACTTCGTCGCCGGTCGGCTTGTCACTACCTGTCGGCTAACGATTCGTGCCGACCCCGTGCTGTCGGGGCGGCCCAGCCGTAGCGGCGCTGCGGCCGGCCGGTCTGCCCAGAGCGCAGGGTGACGGCGGCCTGCCCGGTCAGCACGAAACACTCCAGGTACTTGCGGGCGACCACACGGGACAGGCCGAGCGTTTCGGCGCACTCGGATGCCGCGACATCCGCTTCGGCACGCACGAGCGTGCGCTCGATCAGGCGTGCGCCCCCTGGGGCCGTCGAGTTCGACACTTGCGGTCGAGCTCGACTGGTGTGCCTGTCGACGTCGACCGAAACGGTCGAACTCGGCGACGGATGCCCGGCTGCCGAGCGCAGCCCGGCGCCCAGGGTCAGCGCAGGCTCGGGCGATCGGAGCGCACGACCAGGCTGCGCTCGCTGAGTTCGACGACCCGTTTGGTGCCGTTCTCGAGGGTGACCTCCACCTCGAAGGCGTGGTCGAGCGCCCGGCTGCGGCGGAAGTCCGTGACGGTACCGCTGCCGACCTCGGTCAGGGCGGCCTGCCCGGCGGTCGTGCGGTCGACGCTCGCGCGTTCCGCGGCGGTCAGCACGCGGGGTTCGGCAACGGATGTCGCGTTACCGCTCCAACTGGGTGCGCTCACCCACACGACCGTGAAGGTCTCATCGAGCTGAACCGCGACCTCGACACCGTTCGGGAGCCGGGTGTCGACCTCGTAGGAAGGCGCGGCCGAAGGCGACGCGGGCGACGCGGTCAACCCGGGCGACCCGGGCGACCCGGACGCCCCGGACGGCGCGGGCGACGCGGCGGGGCCGCGCTGGGCATCCGTCACGGTGGCGGGCCCGACCTCGGTCAGGGCCGCGCGACTCGCGCGCTCCAGTTCGGTGTCGGTCAGGGTGGTCCTCTCGTCGCCGGGGCCCACGGCGGCCGCGATTCCGGCGGTGCCGGCACCCACGGCGACCGTGGCGGCCACGGCGACCGCGATCCAGGTTGATTTCCGGAATCCTGGCACCTTGATTACATTCACACCCCCCAGTCTGGGGGACTCCGGGCGGCTCTGATTCCATCGCGTCGCGATCCACACCCACACCCACACCGACACCCACACCCACGCCTGCCCAGCAGGCGGACCCGGTGCGCCAGTCGCCACGCCGTCGCGACCCCCGTTCGGGGACTGCGTGCTCCCGTGCGCCAGTCGCTAGATTCAGCAAGGGGGGGATTGCGATGACGTTGGATAGTGCCACGATGCAGGAGAGACTCGCGGCGCAGTCGGTTATCGAGCAGCTGCTGCGAGTGCAGGGGAGCGTGCCGCACCGGTCACGGTTCGCACGGTTCTTCGGCCTTTCCCCGCTCGGCGCCGACAGCATGTCCTGGTACCTCGGGGCAAAAGGAGAGATCGTGGTGGGCTCCATCCTGGCGACGCTTCCACCCGATTGGACGGCGTTGCATGCCGTTCCCATCGGATCCTCGACCGCCGAAATCGACCATCTCGTGGTCGGTCCCGGCGGAATCTTCACGATCACCACGAAGCACCATCCCAGCAACGACATCTGGGTCGGTCGCAGCGCCCTGCAGGTCGACGGCGAGTCGGTGCCCTATCTGCGCAACGCCGAATACGAGGCCGAGCGCGTCACGAACCTGGTGCGAGAACGGATGCCGCTGGTCGCGCCCGTGCAGCCGGTGATCGTGTTCGTCGAGCCCCGGCTGCTCACCATCGAGCAGAGGCCCGAGCAGGTCAAAGTGCTCGACTCGGAGGACCTGCGCCGGTGGCTGGTCCGGCTCCACCCCGTGCTGTCGGCCGGCGAGGTGCAGGAGGTGGCGGACCTGCTCGACAACCCGCACGTCTGGCGCGCGCTGCCCGACACCAGTCCCGATGATCTGAGTGGGCACTTCGCGGCGCTCGATACGCGGGTGCGCTCGGCGGGCATCCGACGGATGCTGTGGGGCCTGATCGCCGCGGCGGGAACCATCGCGGCCGGTTACGCCGTGATCCAGCTCGTCCAAGCCGCTCTCACGAGCGCCTGAGCCGGAACCCCGCCATTAGGATCATCGGTGGGGGAACGAAAAAGATGACGTTGACAAGTACCAGAATGCGCCAGCGCTTCGCGGCTCAGTTCATGATCGAGAAGCTGCTCCGCCAGCAACGCAGCACGCCGTCACGCACCGGGTGGGCCCGGTTCCTGGGGCGTTCCCCGCTCGGCGTGAACTGCGAAGGCTGGTATCTGGGAGCCCAGGGCGAGATCGAGGTCGGCGACAAGCTGGCGACGTTGACGCCGGAGTGGGCGGTCTTCCACGCGCTGCCGATCGGCGGGCACGGCTGGGACATCGACCATGTGCTCGTGGGCCCCGGCGGGGTCATCACCATCAACACGAAGCAGCACCGCGGTCAGCGCGTGCTGGTGGAGGAACGCAGCGTTCTCGTCGATGACCGGCCGGTGCCCTACCTGCGCCACGCGAGATTCGAGGCGGAACGCGTCACGACGCTGTTGGACGATCACCGTCCGCTGTCGACTCCCGTGATTCCGCTGGTCGTCTTCGTCGGTGCGCGCAGCATCGACGTGCGGTCGTCGCCGGCGCCCGTGACGGTTCTCGATGTCCAGGAGCTCGCTCGGTGGCTGACGGCCCTCCCGATCGTGCTGGGCCCGGCGGAGCGCCTGGGCATCATCGAACTGCTCGACGACCCGGACATATGGAGCGATGTGCCGCTGGGTGCGGGCGCGGGCTTGATGGAGAGCTTCACCCGTCTCGATGCCGAGGTGCGCGCCGCCTCTCTGCAACGCCGGGTGCTGTTGCCGCTCGAGCTGGCATTGGCGGCGGCGGCCGCCTTCATCGGGCTCAACGCGGCGACGACGGCGATCGTGGGGATGCTCGCAGCGCAGTGACGCCCCGTGAAGCCCAGTGAGGGCGGGGGAGCGCGGGCTCCCTACACCCTGAACCTTAACGCGCGGGGTCTTTCTCACAGGCGACAGGCGTAACCTCGTTCCACAGCCTCTCACGAAGGCTGGAAGGGGAGTCAGTGATGTATACCCGCGTGGAGACTAGCGTCGCGGTGCAACAACTCGCTAACGGTCTGCACGACGCGGGCCGTGATCGTCCTTGGGTTGTGGTGTCGTCGCCGTTCGGCACTGCCGTGCCTGAAATCGGCATCGACCAGCTGTCCAGCCAGATCGGCGACGTCGCGCGGGTCTTCCTGATCGAGACGGGCGAGCTCACCCGTCAGCTCGGCGACCTGCTCCCGGCCCAGTTCCAGGTTTACGGCAGCGCCGGCCGTTCCTACCCCGTCGGCGACGCGTTCGCCGACCTCTCCCGTTCCCGGCTTCGGTTCACGCACGGCGACCCGCAGCACGCCACCGATCAGCTGGTGACGGATGCCCTCGCCCACGCGCATCAGGCCGGCCTCTTCGCGCTCGCCCCGGCATCCGTCATCACCGTGGACGGCACCGTCAAGGGGTTCATGCTGGGCGGCTCCCGTGCCCTCGTCGAACTCGACAGTGGTGGCATGGCCACCGTCTGGCAGGAGCTGACCTACCCTCCGGTTCCCCTCGACTGGACCCTGAAGCCCGGCCAGCGGATCCAGGGCGCGCTCGACGCGCCCACCCAGCGGCTCAATGTCGAGGCCGAGCCGCCGTCCGTGGCCGCGATCGCCAAGCGTTACCCGCACGGCAGCATCACCCTCGCCCTGGTGCAGAAGGTCAGCGCCCAGCGTGCCGTTCTGGCCCTGCACCCGCGCCTGGCGTTCACGATCACCCGGGCCGACATCTCGGCCAACCCGCTGGACAAGGTCGACGCCCTGCTCTCCGAGGGTGACGTCGTGGCCGTGCGGGTCATCCATCTGCCGAGCGGCGCCCTCCACCTGTGCCTGAGCGACGTCGACGACGACGAGACCGTTCTGCCGCCGCTGTGCGCCGTGCAGAACGGACCGCCGTGGCTGCAGGAGAACCGGGCTCTGCTGCCTCTGGTCGAGGAGGACGAAGACGCCGCCTCGGTGATCGAGGTGGTGGGGACCCCGTCACCCCTCGCGGCCGCCTCGGCTGTCCCGGTGGCCCGGCCGGCCGGAACGCCCGGGCCGAGCGCCACGGGCACGGCCGGACCGACCGCGGACCGCCTGCACCCGCGCCCGTCACCCGGGCCCGGCCGCGTGCACGCCGCCCTCCGCCCGGCCACGACGGGGACCATCCCGTTCCGTGTCACGCCCGCCCCTGTTCCTGCGCCGCATTCCGCGCTGCAGTCGACCCAGCTCTCCCTCGCCGAAGCGAAGTCACGTATCGTGCGGCTGGAGACCCAGCTGGTCGAGGCCGGCGCCACCGATTCCGATCTCGCCAAACTGCGGGAGCAGGCCCGCTCCGCGCAGCTGCAGCTGCGCGACGCCCTCGTCGAACTCGCCACCCTGCGCCACACGGTCGCAGACCTGCGCGACGACCAGCGCGCCCAACGACGGATGCTGCGCGAATCCCGCCGCACCGCCCCCACCCCTGCCGCGGCCAGCGAGTACGAGTCGCGGCGAGCCGCCTGGGAAGAACCCGCCGGCTGGGTGCGGCACGAGATCCTCCTCGCCTGGGTGGATCGGGTTCCGGAATCGGACCGCGAGGATTGGAAGGTGCCGAACAGTTACGTGCTGGGGGATCGGTTCGCCGAGTCTCTCGCCGGGCTGGACGACGGCCAGCTGGCCAAGGCGTTCAAGGCATCCGTGGATGTGCTCACCGGCCGGGTGAAGACCCTCAAGGGGCGCCACCTGCACGCGCTGCGCCAGGGCGCCGGGCCGGCCGATCCGCACCTGCTGCGCTGGGACGGTGCACGCTGCATGCGCGTCTCGATCGAGCAGAACACCCCCGCCGCGCGCCGTATGCACTTCTGGCAGCTGCCGGATGGCGGCATCGAGCTGGGCCGCATCGTCACCCACGACGACATGGAAGCCTAGGACGCAGGCCCGGTCCCGCCCCGGTGGTCGAGCGAGCCTGCGCTGCGACGTCAGTCGAGCGCAGCCAGCGCCGCCCCGTACTTCGCCGCGAGCCTCTCCTGCATGCTGACGTCCAGCTGCTCCACCCGCCAGGGCTCCAGGTTGTCGGCGATGTCGGCACGCTTCACTGCGAGGGCGATCGGGTTGGCGCGGATGCCGGCGTAGTAGTCGGCGTCGCTGACGGCATCCGTTCTGGTGAGCACCGAGACGGCCTCGACCACGCCGCCGGGAATGCCTGCTTCGAGCAGATCGTGGCGCGTGAAGTCGGAGTCTTCCAGCACATCGTGCAGCCACGCGGTGGCCTGCTCGAGAGGGTCGTTGAGGCGCTCGGAGACGCGACGGGGATGGTCGATGTACGCGGCGCCGAGCTTGTCGAACTGGCCTTCGTGCGCGGTGGTGGCGATTGCCTTCGCCCGGGCCACGTAGGCATCGGCTGTGGTGACTGTCATGGAGACCCCCGTCTTGGCATTACGAAAAGAGCAGTGCATGCCGCCATGCTCACGCCTGCAACGTTAGCCCGGGCCCGCGCCTGGTGCTAGTAACGCAGCGCAGGGGAAAGCGTGCCGCGGCATCCGTTACCGCGCGCCTGTGCCGGCGGGACCCCTCGGTTTGGGGGGCCTCGCAGAAGTAACTATTCTCGCCAGGAGGCCTGCACGCCGAACCTGACTGCTAGGTTTTTTCTCAGGTGACCGACTGGTCGCTGGAGAGACGGTCATTCCACGTCAATCGCAAGGGCACACCCGTCGTGAGGCGGGGTCGCAAAGGCACGGAACCCTCGGGTTCGCCGGCCTGCCGAATGAGAAGGAACCGCCCCAGATGAACCTCACCTCCCGCAAGGCCGACACAGGATGCGGCCGTCCCGGCCTGTCCCTGTCGCCTCGTGGCGCGGTGGATGAACCTCCAATTCGTCGCTGCTTGGGTAAGCGCGACTGAGTCGGCGGAAGCCGGGCGAGAGTAGGGATCTCGCCCTGATATGGCATTGCGATCGGGGATCGATTCGGGTTCGGTCCCCGATCGCATGCTTGTCTCACACCCTTGGACAGCCCGCCACACGAGCGGATTCGTCGGCCGGGTACGGCTAGGCGCCGTCGCCGCCGGCCTCCAGGCGCTCATCGACGGTGAAGCCGCGCTTGTCCTTCTTGCGCACATCCGTCACGTAACGACCGAGGTTGACGCTCATCGCGGCGACCTCGCCCGGAGCGGCGGCGAACGTCATCGAGCTGTCGGCGTCGAAGCCGAGCGTGGCGCCGGTGAGCACGGCGTCCTGGTTGGCGCCGAGGAACACGAAGTCCCAGCTGAAGGTCTCGGTCTGCCGGTTGATCAGCGCGCGCACGGCATCCGCGGAGTATTCGCTGCTCGAGTTCTCGCCGCCGTCGGTCACGACCACGACCTGCACGGTGCCGGGACGGGCGTGCTCGGGCAGCGCCCGCAGCGTCTCCCCGAACCCTGTGACGGCCACGCCGATCGCGTCGTGCAGCGCCGTCATGCCACGGGGGTCGAGCTCGATGGTGATTGCGCTCGGGTCGGCGAGGGAGTGGGTGTGCTCGATCTCGTCGTCGAAGGTGACGATGTCCACGGTGAGCAGGCCCGGCTCGGCGGCCTGTTCGGCGAGCATCGCGGTCAGGCCGCCGACCATGTCGTCACGGATGCTCGACATCGAGCCGCTCCGGTCGATCACGAGCAGCAGAGCGGTGTAGTTGGGA
>DATISQ010000271.1:0-2917 GCA_035581905.1 Cryobacterium sp. | reverse complement strand
GTCTTCCCAGACCGCGGCCGGGTTGAGCTTGATCTCGATGACCTGAGGGTCGTCGCTGATGACCTCGACGCTGGTGGCGTAGTTCGGGTCGACCGTGGTGGTGCCGTCGGCCGCGACCCGGATCGGGCCACCGGTGGTCGGTGCCACGGTGGTGACCGTGTCCGACTCGTTTCCGTCGACCTGGTAGGTGTTCCAGTTCGAGGGCAGGGAGCCGATGGACAGGTTGAGCGTTCCGCCATCCTGCACGTCGGCGGCGGCGGCGGTCTCCCACGCCGTGGTGGGAAGGACCTTGCTTTCGCTCGCTGCGGGCGAGTCCTCTGCGGTGTTTCCGGGAGCGCACGCCGTGAGCAACAGGGCGGACGCACTCAGAACGGCGAGTGCTGCAAAAACAGAACTTTTCCGTTTCATGTGTGATTCTCCTTTTCTTGGTGGGATCTATTCCTGGTCAGGGAGGTTGTGGGGGGCTAGAGGGCCGCGGTGAGGAGCGCGCTGTGCTCCACGTGGTGGCAGGCCGTTTCCACGGTGCCGTCCAGGGCCAGCAGCGGGTCGATGCTCTCGCAGAGCGCCCTCTTCTGCGGCGGGAGCAGGGTGTAGAGCGGGCAGCGGCTGCGGAAGTTGCAGCCGTCGATCTGCTCCGTCGGGCTGGGCAGGTCGCCCTCCAGCAGCACCCGGGTGCGGCTGCGTTCGATCACGGGGTCCGGGATCGGGGCGGCCGAGATGAGCGCCTGGGTGTACGGATGCCGCGGGTTCGCGAAGACCTCGGCCACCGGCCCGTACTCGACGATCCGGCCCAGGTACATGACGGCGACCGTGTCGGCGATCTGGCGCACGATGGCCAGGTCGTGCGCCACGAACAGGTAGGAGAGGTTCAGTCGTTCCTTGAGGTCCTCGAGCAGGTTGATGACGCCGGCCTGGATCGACACGTCGAGGGCGGACACCGGTTCGTCGAGCACGACGAGCCGCGGGTTCGTGGCGAGGGCGCGGGCGATCCCGACCCGCTGCCGCTGTCCGCCGGAGAATTCGTGCGGGTAGCGGTCGGACATCTCAGGGTCGAGACCGACCAGGTCGAGCAGCTCGGCCACCCGGGCGCGCCGGTCCCCGGGCTTCACCCCGTGCACGGTGAGCGGCTCGGCGATGATGTCGCCGATCGGCATCCGGGGGTCGAGCGCGGCCATCGGGTCCTGGAAGACGATCTGCACGTCCTTCCGCAACCGGAGCAGGTCGGCGCGACCCAGCGTGGCGACGTCCTGGCCGTCGATCAGGATCTGACCGGCCTGCGGCTTCGTCATCTCCAGGATCTCGAGGATGGTCGTCGACTTGCCGCAGCCGGACTCGCCGACCAGACCCAGCGTCTGGCCGGGCTGGATGGAGAAGGACACCCCGTCGACGGCCCGCACGGTGCCGATCTGCCGGGAGAACACCCCGCCCTTGGTGAGGGGGAAATGGCGCACCAGGCCGGTGACGGTCAGGACCGGATGGGCGCCGCGGTCCTTTTCGCGGTGCTCCACGGCCAGCGGTTCCGGCCGGGGGAACACGTCGGGGCGGGTGAGAGCCCCGGACGCGATCTCGGCCGAGCGGTGGCAGGCGGCGACGTGGGTGGCCTCGCCGAGGCCGGCCACGGGCGCACCGGGTTCGGCCGCGGCGTGGGCGAGGAGCACCGGTTCCGTGTCGAGGCAGGCGTCGACGGCGATCGGGCACCGGGCGGCGAACGGGCATCCGCGCGGCAGTTCCGTCAGCGACGGCGGACGGCCCTCGAGCGGGACCAGCCGCTGGGTGCCGGCCGTCTGCATGTTGGGCACCGAGCGGAGCAGACCGATCGTGTACGGCATGTGCGGGGACGCGAAGACCTCGTCGGTCGTCCCGTTTTCCACGAGCTTGCCCGCGTACATCACGGCGATGCGGTCGGCATGGCCGGCCACCACTCCCAGGTCATGGGTGATGAGCACGACGGCGGCGCCGGTCAGGGACTTGGCCTTCTCGAGCACCTCGAGGATCTGCGCCTGGATGGTGACGTCCAGGGCCGTCGTCGGCTCGTCCGCGATGATCAGAAGCGGGTCGTTGGCGATGGCCATGGCGATCATGGCGCGCTGGCGCATGCCGCCGGAGAACTCGTGCGGGAACGCCCGGGCCCGCCGTTCCGGCGCCGGGATGCCGACGAGCTGGAGCAGCTCGATCGCCCGGGTCGCCGCGGCGCGTTTGGTCAGCGCGGCATCGTGCAGCAGCAGCGCCTCGGCGATCTGGTCACCCACGGTGTACACCGGCGTCAAGGCCGACAGCGGGTCCTGGAAGATCATCGAGATCTCCTGGCCACGGATGCGGGAGAGCTGGCGGTCGTTCAGGTCGAGCAGCGACCGGCCGCCGAACGTGATGCTGCCGGTGACCTGTGCCGAACTGGGGAGCAGCCCCATCAACGCCAGCGAGGAGACGGATTTCCCCGAGCCGGACTCCCCCACGATGCCGAGGAACTCGCCCCGGTGCACCTGGTAGCTGATGCCGCGCACCGCCTGGACCGACGGCCCGCCGCGCTGGGGGAACGTGACCGAGAGGTCCGTGACCGCCAGCAGCGGCGCATCCGTGCGCGGATTGTCGGCGTGGATCACGTTCGTCAGAAGATAAGTCACGCTTGACTCCCGAGGTTGGGACGACGGCGTAGCGCAGGGCGTCGCCGATCAGGCTGACGGCGAACAGGGTCACGATGAGCACACCCGCCGGGAAGACGAACATCCACGGCCGGGTCACGGCGGCGCTCGTTCCCTCGGCCAGCAGCGTGCCGAGGGACACATCGGGAGCCCGGATGCCGAATCCGAAGTAGCTGAGGCTGGTCTCGGCCAGGATCGCCGCCACCACGCCGAGGGTCGCATCGATGATCAGCAGCGAGGCCACGTTCGGGATGATGTGGCGGCCGAGGATCTTGCGC
>DATISQ010000270.1:0-1671 GCA_035581905.1 Cryobacterium sp. | reverse complement strand
CTTCCGCAAGGGCGACAACGCTTCGATGGTGCAGATGGAGCTCGTTCTCGAGCCGCTGACCCCGAAGGTCAAGCGCTCCTCCGCCAAGGCTGCTTCCAAGCCTGCCGCGGCAGCTCCCGTCGCCGAGGCTCCGGCCGAGGTCGTCACCGAGGACGCAGCTGTCGAAGCTGACGTCGTCGAGGCCGATGTCGTCGCCGCTGAGGAATCCAAGTAAGCACACTGTGCTCACTCGGCTCAGCTGAACGGCTGCGTTGAATTGAGAGGGGCCCGACTTCGGTCGGGCCCTTTTTCTGTGCCCGGACAACGGCCTATCGCCGTCTCGAGGCCCCGGCTACCGTATGGGCCATGGACAGCCCGACTGGAACCCAGACTCATGCTCTACGGCAGCGCACCACCCTGCGGACGGGCGCGCTGGGTCCGGCCCACCCCGTGGTCGCCGGGTGGCGTCCGGCAACGGCCGCGGATATCGATGACCTGTGGAGGTTCACCCGGATTGTGGGCAAGGCGGACCACCCGCACCACCTGACGACGCGGGAGGGAATCGAGCGCGACTTCGGCCTCTCGCACTTCAACCCCGAGCAGGATTCACTGATCGGATTCGCCCCCGACGGCACCCTCGCGGCCATGGGGATGGTGATGTCGCCGCCCCGGCGCGAAACCCTGGCCCGCTCGATCCTGATCGGCGGGGTCCACCCCGATTACCGCGGTCGCGGTCTCGGCCGCGAACTGCTGGCGTGGCAACTGGGCCGGGCCCGGCAGCAGCTGGCCACCGCAGCGCCCACCGTACCGCGGTGGATCCTCGCCTACACCGACGAGTCCGCCCACCGCACTGCCCGTCTGTTCCGGCGACTGGGCATGGAATGCGCCCGGTACTTCCAATCCCTGGAGCGCCGTCTCGACCAGCCGATTCCCGACATCGACCTTGAGGGCGATGTCCGCGTCGTCCGATTCGCCCCGGAGTTCTCCCAGGCCGCTCACGAAGCGCGCGACCTGTCGTTCCGTGACCACTGGGCCAGCCAGCCCATGAGCGACGAAGCCTGGGACTCCTTCGTGACGAGTCGCAAATTCCGTCCGGACCTCTCCTACCTGGCCCTCGCCGACGCCCCCGACGGGACCGTGAAGGTCGTGGGTTTCACCCTGGCCACGGTCAACGAGGACGACTGGGTGAACCAGGGTTATTCGGGCAGCCACGTGGACCTCGTCGGTGTCATCGACGGGTGGCGCGGCAAGCACATCGCGCGGGCCCTGCTGGCCGCGCACCTGCGGGCCGCACGCACCGAGGGCCTGGCCCGGGCGACCCTGATCGTCGACTCCGAGAGCCCCACCGGCGCGCTGAACCTGTACCTGGGCATGGGGTTCCAGCCCACCACCCGCCGGCTCGCCTTCACCGTCGAGGTCTAGCGCAGCCCGCCGGCAGCCCGCTTGCGCCGGCGGCCCGGTCAGGGCATCAGCGGCGGCCGAAACGCGGGCGATCCGGCACGGTCAGGGACCCGATAGGCCTCGAGGCCCGGCGCCGGCGGAGGCGCGGCAAGGCGTTCCAGGGCGGCCCGGATGCAGTCGGCGTAGATCCGCCCGCCGGTCGGACCCGGATGGATGTTGTCGGCCGCGAGCACATCCGTGTGCGGGGCGATCGCGGCGTTCCAGTCGGCCAGTTCGACCTTCCGGTGCCGG
>DATISQ010000269.1:0-4038 GCA_035581905.1 Cryobacterium sp. | reverse complement strand
GCCGCCTGCCTGATGCCGCAGGCGGCATCCGTCGCGTTCCTATCCCACGCCAAGCGGGAGCGCGAGCTCTCGGTCGAGGACTTCCGCGACGCCTTCGGGGTGACCCACGAGGCCGCGGCGCTGCGGCTGACGAACCTGGCCACCTCACACCTGGACATGCCGCTGCACTTCCTGCGCGTCACCGGCGACGGCGCCCTGCAGAAGGGTTACGAGAACGACAATCTGCCCCTCCCGGCCGACGTGACCGGCTCGATCGAGGGCCAGTTCGTCTGCAAGCAGTGGAGCGCCCGCAGCGCCTTCACCCACACCAACCGCACCACCGAGTTCTACCAGTACACCGACACGCCGGCCGGCACCTTCTGGTGCGCCACCCAGACCGGGGCGACGGATGCCGGCGAGTTCTCGATCAGCGTCGGCGTGCCCTTCGTGCAGGCCAAGTGGTTCCGCGGCCGGGAGACCACGCAACGGGCGGTGTCCCGCTGCCCGGACGAGTCCTGCTGCCGCCGCCCGGCCTCGGAGGTCTCCTCCCGCTGGGCCGGCAAGGCCTGGCCGAGCGCCCGCCGGCACGCCCACGTGCTGTCGCCGCTGCCCAGCGGAACCTTCCCCGGCGTCGACGACACCGAGGTCTACGAGTTCCTCGAGGCGCACGCCGCCGAGTAGGGGGCATTGCCGACGCTCGCGCCTCACCTGAATGGGAGTGCGCGTCGCGCGGCGGCCTCAGCGAGCCGAACGCGTACGGCGTCTGGCAGAGCGTGGGCAATGTGTGGGAGTGGTGCTCCGACTGGTGGAGCGAGACCTACGACGCGCACTCCCCCGGGCGGAACCCGGCGGGGCCGGGCACGGGCGACCAGCGTACGATGCGCGGCGGCTCGTACCTTAGCCACCACTCGTACTGCAACCGCTACCGCACCTCGGCGCGGGCCTCGAACACGCCCGACTCCTCGGCGGCGAACATCGGCTTCCGCACGGTCGCCCGGTCTTAGCGGTCAGGGGCGGGCGGCGAAGGCGGTGGCGGTGCCGCGCGCGGTGAGGCTGACCCGGCTGCCCACGACGGTGCCGATCGTGCCGTGCTGGCGCACGTGGATCAGCGTGCCGGGGCTCGGGGGTCCGGCGGAGAACAGGCGCACCGCCAGCTGCACCTCGGGGCCGTAGAAGTCGACCGCTTCGACCCGGCCGGTGCAGGACGCGGCGGTGGCGGCATCCGCCCCGCCGGTCTCGCAGTGCTCGACGATGATCTGCTCCGGCCGCAGCATGATGCACGCGTCGCCGCGCAGGCTGGTGGGGGCGACGGCGACCATGCCCAGGGCGCAGGCGGCGAAGCCGGCCGAGATGGTGGCCGGCAGCACGACCGCGTCGCCGAGGAACCGGGCCGTGAACAGGTCGACGGGGCGCCAGTAGACCTCGCGCGGCGGCCCCACCTGGCACAGGTTGCCGTCGCGGAGCACCGCGAGCTGGTGGGCGAAGCTCATCGCCTCGGCCTGGTCGTGGGTGACGAGGACGGTGGTGATGCCGGCGCGCTCCAGGGTCTCGGCGACGATGTCGCGGGTGGCCGCCCGCAGTCCGGCGTCGAGGGCGGAGAACGGTTCGTCGAGGAGCATCACCCGCGGCCGGCGGGCGAGCGCCCGGGCCAGGGCTACGCGCTGCTGCTGTCCGCCGGAGAGTTCGTCGGGGCGGCGTCCGGCGAAGTCGGGCGTGAGCGACACCATCTCGAGCAGTTCACTCACGGCCCGCGCGCGCTGCCGGCGGGTGCCGCCGCGGAGCGCGGGGCCCAGGCCGAACGCGATGTTCTGACCCACGGTGAGGTGCGGGAACAGGGCGCCGTCCTGCGCGACGAAGCCGATCCCGCGTCGGTGCGCGGCCACGGCCACGCCCGGCCCGGCGACGGTGCGGCCGAGCACGGTGATGGTGCCCGAGTCGGGCAGCTCGAAACCGCTGATCAGGCGCAGCAGGGTGGTCTTGCCCGACCCGGACGAACCGACCACGACCGTGCGGCTGCCCTCCGGAACCGAGAGGGCGATGTCGTCGAGGATGCGGGTGCTGCCGAAGCTCTTGTTGACGCCGGCGAGTTCGATGGCGGTTTCGGCGTTGCTCATGACACGCTCGTCAGCCGGGAGCGCGCGAACAGCAGGTAGGTGACCGGCAGGCTCAGCACGATCATCAGCAGGGCGTAGGGGGCGGCGCCGACGTAGTCGATATCGTTCACTTTCGACCAGAACTGGATCGCGAGGGTGCGGGTGCCGCTGGGGGCCAGCAGCAGGGTGGCGGTGAGCTCGGTGACGATGCCGAGGAACACGAGCGCCCCGGCCGCCAGCGCGGACGGCGCGACGAAGCGGGTGGTGACGCTGAGGAACGCGGCGAACGGATGCTTGCCGAGCGACCGGGCGGCTTCCTCCAGTCCGGCGGGAACCTGCGCGAGCCCGGCCCGGAGGTTCACCAGTGCACGCGGCAGGAACATCAGCAGGTAGGTCACGATCGCCAGCACGGTGGTCTGGTACAGCGGCTGCACGAAACGGATGCTGATGGTCACCAGTGCGAGGGCCGTCACGATCCCGGGCAGGGAGCTGGTGAGGTAGTTGACCGATTCGAGGCCGCGGGACAACCGGCTCGGGTAGCGCACCGCGAGGAACGCGATCGGGAACGCGAGCAGGCAGGTGACCACGGCGCCGACGAGGCCGTAGCCCACGGTCTGCAGCAGGGCCTGCACCAGCGCAGGCTCGGTCCACACGGCTGCGCCGCCCTGGGACAGCCAGCGGATGACGCTCCAGAACGGCACCCCGATCGCCAGGGTGAACAGCCCGCCGAGGAACAGGTAACCGACCGGCGTGAAGGCGCCGAGGGAGCGCCGGGGCGTGACCCGGGCCACGCCCGAGCCGATGCGGGCGTACCGGGAGCGGCCGCGGGCGCCGGACTCCCCGATCAGCAGGAACAGGCAGAGCAGCACGAGCACTCCGGCGAGGGCGTTGGCCGCGGGGCCGTTGAACGTGGACCGGTACTGCTCGACGATGGCGGTGGTGAAGGTGTCGAATCGGATCATCGCGAACGCGCCGTATTCGGAGAGCAGGTGAAGTCCCACCAGCAGGGCGCCGCCGAGGATCGGCAGGCGCAACTGCGGCAGGATGACGCGGAGGAAGACACCCCAGGCGCCGCTGCCGAGCGACCCGGCGGCCTCTTCGACCGTGGGGTCCAGCCGCCGGAGCGCGGCGGCGCAGGGCAGGTAGACCAGCGGGAAGTACGACAGGGTAGCTATCAGAACCCCCGACCAGAGGCCGTTCAGCGAGGGGACGGCGCTCACCCAGCCGTAGCTGTTGACGAAGGGCGGCACCGCGAGCGGCGTGGCCAGGAGCACGGCGAACACCCGGCGGCCGGGCAGGGATGTGCGGCCGACCAGCCAGGCGGCCGCCACCCCGATGGCCACGGTCAGCGGCACGGTGATCACGACCAGCCCGATTGTGTTCAGGAGCAGTTCGCCGACCCGCGGCCGGAACACGAGCGCCGCGAGGGCCGGCCAGCCGGTCAGGACGCCGGTGACGATGACGTAGCCGAGCGGCAGCAGCCCGAGCAGGGACACGGTGACGGCAGCCGCCACGATGAACGGTGACGGCCGTTTGCTGACCCGGCCGGCGGCATCCGTGCGCCCCGCAGGCCCCGTGGCGCCGGTTTCGGCGACGGCTCCGCGACCGATGTCCGACGGGTCGGACGCCGGGATCGCGGTCGAGGGGGCTGCAGGTGTCACCAGTTGCAGCCTAGAGGAAACCGGCCTCGGTCATCAGATCGGTGACCTGCGTGCTGTTGAGATCGGACGGGTCGATGACGGGGGCATCGAGTTCGCTGAGCGGCACGAGGGCGGGGTTCGCGTCGACCGCGTCGGAGACGGGGTATTCGAACGAGGTGCCGGTCTTCAGGATCTCCTGGCCGCCCTTGCCGGTGATGTAGGCGAGGAACGCCTGCGCGGCCACGGGGTTCGCGCTGGTTTCGAGCACGCCGCCGCCGGAGACGCTGACGAACGCGCCGGGATCCTGGTTCTTGAAGTAGTGCATC
>DATISQ010000268.1:0-15213 GCA_035581905.1 Cryobacterium sp. | reverse complement strand
CATTCCCAGGAGCAGGAGGATGTAGGCAACCCAGTCGATGATCGTGCCCGCCGCGCGCAGGATGATGCTGGCCGGCCGGACATCGAGCGCGACGGCTTCACCGGTGACCAGTTCCTGCTCGCTCCACGAATACTGGCCGTGATCGGCCACCTTGCCGGGCTGCTCCATGTCTACTATTAGAGCAGATGGACCTTGACGCGTATTCAGCGGCGCACCGCGCCGAGTGGGACCGCCTGGCTGAGCTCGGCTCGCAGCGGCGGCTGTCCGGCGCGCAGGCCGACGAGCTGATCGAGCGGTACCAGTCCGGGGCCACCCAGCTGTCGGCGATCAAATCGACGGCCGGTTCGACCCTGGAGGGCGACCGGCTCTCGGTGGGGCTCTCCCGGGCGCGGCTCCGGTTCACGGGGGCGAGTGCCAACGTGGTCTCCCAGATTCCGAGCTTTTTCGTGCTGCAGCTGCCGGCCGCGCTCTACCGGCTGCGGTGGCTGACCCTGGCGGTGGCGGTGGTGACCATCGTGGTTGCCAGCCTCTACGGCTTCTGGATCTCCGGCGACCCGGAGGCTCTGGCTGCCGTCGGCTCCGATGCCTCCCTGCAGAAACTCGTCAACGAAGACTTCGTCAACTACTACTCGGAGAATCCCGCGGCATCCTTCACCGGCCTGGTCTGGACGAACAACGCGTGGATCGCCGCCCAGTGCATCGCCTTCGGGATCCTCGGCGTGTACGTGCCCTACATCGTGCTGCTGAACGCGCAGAACGTCGGCATCACGGCCGCGGTGATGTTCGCCTACGGCAAGGGGGACGTGTTCTTCCTCTACATCGCGCCGCACGGCATGCTCGAACTGACCGCGATCTTCGTGGCTGCCGCCGGCGGGCTGCGCATCTTCTGGGCCTGGATCGCCCCCGGGGCCCGCACCCGCGGACAGGCTCTGGCCGAGGATGCGCGCGCCCTGTCGACGGTGGCGATCGGCCTCGTCTTCGTGCTGTTCGTCGCGGGTGTGATCGAGGGGTTCGTCACGCCCGCGCCGTGGCCGTGGCCGGTGAAGATCGGCATCGGTGCGGCCGCCCTGCTCGCTTTCCTCGCCTACATGCTCGTGCTCGGCCGTCGCGCCGTCCGGGCCGGCGAGACCGGCGACCTGGCCGAATTCGAGGCCGGCAGCACCCGGATCTACGCGGCCTAGGCCTCTCCGTGGCCTGGGTATCTCCGGGGCCTGGGAACTAGAGCCGACCGGCGGCCTTGAGCGCGATGTACCGGTCGGCCAGGGCGGGCGGCAGGTCGGCGGGGGAGCCGGTGACGACTTCGGCGCCCTGACGGCGGATGGCGGCGGAGACCCGCGCCACGTCGAGCAGGGCACGTTCGGCGGCCGCCGCCCGGTAGACCTCTGCGCGGTTGCCGCGCGGGCGCGTGGCCGCCAGGGTGGTCGGGTCGGTGACGGATGCGACGATCACGGTGTGCCGGCGGGTCAGCTGGGGAAGCACCGACAGAAGGGCGCTCGAGGCCCCGGCCGCATCGATCGAGGTGATCAGCACGACCAGGGCCCGGTGGCTCGTCACCGCGCGCACCTGCCCCGGAACGGCCGACCAGTCCGTCTCGATCAGCTCCGGCTCGATCACGGCCATCGTGTCGACCATGCGGGAGAGTAGCTCCGCTCCCTGCGCCCCCTGCACCCGTCCGCGCACCCGACGGTCATAGGCGATGAAGTCGACGTGGTCGCCTGCCTTGGAGGCCAGCGCGGCGAGCAGGAGCGACGCCTCGAACGCCGTGTCCAGGCGAGGCTCGTCGTCGATGCGTGCGGCCGAGGTGCGCCCGCTGTCGATCAGGACGACCACCCGGCGGTCCCGTTCGGGGCGCCAGGTGCGCACCATGGTGTCGCCGTGCCGGGCCGTGGCGCGCCAATCGATCGAGCGCACGTCGTCTCCGCGCACGTATTCGCGCAGCGAGTCGAATTCGGTGCCCTGGCCGCGCACAAGCAGGCTCGTGCGCCCGTCGAGTTCCTTGAGCCGGGTGATGCGCGACGGCAGGTGCTTGCGCGCGTTGAAGGGCGGAAGAACGCGGATCTCGCCCGGTGCCCGCAGGGTGGCCTGACGGGCCCACAGTCCGAGCGGCCCGAATGAGCGCACCGTGACCTGGTCCACCCGGCGTTCCCCGCGCCGGAGAGGCGTCAGCGGCAGGGACATCAGGCGTCGCTCCCCCGACGAAAGCACCAGCCGCGTGCGGTTGTTGCCGGCTCCGGCCGAGGGCTGCCAGGCATCCCGCACCACCATGTCCAATCGACGCTTCCCGGTGTTGGTCAGGTACAGGTCGCTGATCACGCTTTCGCCCAGGCGCACCCGGGAGGGCAGGCTGCGGGAGAGAGCGATCTTCCGCGGCGAGCCGGCCAGCGTCAGGTCCAGGATGCCGAGCCCCAGCAGTGCGAGCACCCACAGGCCCAGCACGGCCGCAGCCATCCCCGCGGTGCTCCCGAGCAGCACGATCGGCACGACACCGAGCGCGAGCAGAGCAACGAACCGACCGGTGAGCGTCACTTAGATCGGTACCTGCACCTGGGCGAGCACGGCGCGCAGAATCGCGTCCACGGACACGCCTTCGAGTTCCGCCTCCGGTCGCAGCTGCACGCGGTGCCGCCAGACCGGCAGCACCATCGCCTGCACATGGTCGGGGGTGATCGAGTCGTAGCCGCTCAGCCAGGCCCACGCCTTGGCCGCGGCGAGGAGCGCGGTCGTGCCGCGCGGGCTGACGCCGAGCTTGACCGACGGGCTGCTTCTCGTGGCGCGGGCCAGGTCGACGATATAGGCGAGAACGTCCGGGCTGGCGCCCACGGATGCCACGGCCGCCTGGGCTCTCATCAGCTCCTCCGCGCCGAGAACCGCGGTGACTCCCGCACCGGCCAGATCGCGGGGGTTGAAGCCCTCGGCGTGGCGCCGCAGCACCTCGAATTCCGCATCCCGCTCCGGCACCTCGAGCACGAGCTTGAGCAGGAACCGGTCGAGCTGGGCCTCCGGCAGCGTGTACGTGCCCTCATACTCGATCGGGTTCATGGTCGCGGCGACGATGAACGGATCCGGGAGAGGGAGGGACAGGCCGTCGACGCTGACCTGGCGTTCCTCCATCGCCTCAAGGAGGGCCGACTGGGTCTTCGGCGGGGTGCGGTTGATCTCGTCGGCCAGCAGGATGTTGGTGAAGACGGGGCCCTTGCGGAACTCGAAGTCGCCCACCCGGGCGTCGTAGACGAGCGAGCCGGTCACATCGCCCGGCATCAGGTCCGGTGTGAACTGCACCCGTTTCGTCTCCAGGCTGAGCGCGTGGCTCAACGACCGCACCAGTAGGGTCTTGGCGACGCCCGGTACTCCCTCGAGCAGCACATGGCCGCGGGCGAGCAGAGCGATGATCAGCCCGGTGACCGCGCCGTCCTGTCCGACGACGGCCTTGCCGACCTCGGTGCGCACCTGGGCGAGATTGCCTCGCAGGGTATCGACGGGAGTATGAGTGCTCATGAGTCCATTCTTCCGGGTGGCCGGGGTGTGGTCGCGCGAGCCGTGGCCCGTTCGAGTTCCTGGATGCGGTCGGAGAGGGTGACCAGTTCGGAGTCGGAGGTCGGGACGGCGTCCACGAGCACGGCCCGCACGTCGGCCGGCGACCGGTCGGTCACGGTGGCGACCATGGCGATCACATCGTCGAGGCTCGCCAGCCGGGACAGCCCGACCTGGCCGGCGAGGCGCTGCACGGCTCCGACCCGGAGCGCGTCGAGGGCGCGCAGACGGGCGTTGCTACGCGCGTAGAGCCGGGCCCGGCCCTCCATCGTCTCGCTGGCCCGCACGGTGACCGGCAGGTTCTCTGCAACGAGAGGGCCGAAGCGGCGCCCACGCCAGACGGCGGCGGCCACCGTGACCAGCACCAGCAGGATGAGGGTCGGGGTGACCCAGCCGGGCGTCAGCTCGCCGAGCGACCGCGACCCGGTTCCCGGCACATCGGCGATCGTCGGCAGATACCAGATGAGCTCGTCGCCCGCGCCCAGCAGGTTGAGTGCGAGAGCGGCATTGCCGGCCTGGCCGATCCTCTCGTTGCTGAACAGGGTGCCGTCGGCGAGCAGGGTGAGGGTTCGGTCGGCGGTGACCCGCTCGACCAGGGCGAACGCGTTCTCTCCCGAGGGGAAACATCCGGTCAGCTCGGCGGTGTCCGCCGGGATGGTGAGCGTGGGCCCGCCGGGTGAGATCGTGTCGGCCTTCCGGGCGGCCACGATCGTGCAGGCGGCGCGGGAAACCGTGGCCTGGGACACGCCGCCGAAGCCCACCGAGGGGACCAGCGTCTGCAGAGTCAGGAAATCCGGGGAGGCGACGACCGTGCGCGGGGCGAGGTCGGACAGCGCGCTCAGCTGGTCCTCGGGGAGGTAACCGTCCTCGTCGAAGAAGAACACGGTGGGGTCGGCGGCGCTGCCGGCCAGGCTGCGCGCCTCCGCGAAGGTGTCGGCGGTGGTCACGTTGACGCCCTGCCGGCGGAGGACTTCGACGAGCGCCCGCGCGCCGGCCGGGGCCGCACTGTCGGCCTCGAGGGGCTTCCCTCCCGCGCCGCCGCCCGCGGCGAGGACGGTGCCGACGACGGCGACGAGGAGGGCGCCGACACCGGCGATCACCCAGAATCGCGCCCGCCGCCCGGCCTCGCGCAGGGTCGGTGTGGAGGAGGCGGCGTTCTCGGCCGGCGGGGAAACCGTCGTCGTCGTGAGGAGGCTCATGGCTGCTTCGTCGGCGCTGGGTCCTCGCGGTGCAGCGGCCGGGCGGCCCGCAGGTCGCTCTCGAGCGCGGCCAGGGCCAGGAAGCGCTGCTCGGTGCCTTCGATCCCCAGGTAACGCACCCCGTCGAAGAGCTCGGCCGCGTCCCTCAGTCGTACCCGTTCGCCCGGGAAGGCCTCGGCGGCACGGTCCGCGAAGGCGTGCGCGGTGGTGCCCGGTGTCAGGACCAGGATGGTGCGCTCGGAAAATCCGCGCGCCAGGGCCCGGAACATTTCGGCACTCGCCAGGTTCCAGTCCCGGTGGGAGGCGGCGGCCAACGCGGCACGACGGAGGTCGGCGGCGGGCCGACGGTCGTTGACGCCGAAGAGGTCGGACGCGAGCTGGCTGCGCCGGTTCAGCCGAGGCAGGCCGAAGATGAGGATGGCGGCGCCGACCAGGACCACCACGGCCACGGTCAGGAGCAGGGGGACCCAGGCGGCGAACCCGTCGGCCGATGGCGCGGCGAGGGAGGTGAACCAGTCGAGGATCGAGGCGGACAACCGGTCGAACCAGGTCGGCCGGGCGGCCTCGTAGGGAGCTTTGGCGAGTTCTTCCCGCAGCCACGTCCGGGCTTCGGGCGCGTCGGGATCGACCGGTATCGCCCCCCGGATCACCGTGTGAATGTGCGGCCCCTCGATCATGCCCAGGCAGCCTCCGGGGTGCCTGCCGGCTTCGACAGGTAGGGGTCCGTGCCCGCGCCGGGGGCCGATTCGACGAATCGGGCCAGTTCGAGGTCGAGGCCTTCCTTGCGCATCCGCAGATCGATGTAGATCAGGGCTGTCGCGGCCGACTGCACCACGGCTGCGACGGCGCCCAGCACCAGGCCGATGAGGATGGTCAGCACGTACAGGATGACCGACGGGAGGTACGCGTCGAAGGCCGCGTTCGGGTCGACGAGGGAAACGGCGGCTCCGAACAGCAGCGACAGCGGCATCGTCACGATTTGGGAGACGATGTTCACGACCGTCGCGACCAGGAACTGCACGCCGAACGTGCGCCAGAAGTAGCCGCGGGTCAGCGACCAGGACCGCGCCACCGCCGCGCGGATGCCGAGCCGTTCCAGCACGATCACGCTCGGCACGAGCGAGGTCTTCGTGAACACCCAGATGCCAAGCGCGAGCAGGGCGAAGGTGCCGAGGATGCCGGTGACCACCGCGAGGCCCACGCCCGCGTCGCCGAGGGAGATGAAGAACACCACGATTCCGGCCACGAGGGCGATGGCCGCGATCAGGCCCGAGCTCAGCAGCAGGGTCCAGAGAACCAGAGGCCAGAGGCGGGGCAGCACGGCGCGCCACAGGGCGCCGAGACGCAGCTTCTCTCCCAGCGTGGCGCGGGCCACCTCGATCACGATCACGCCCTGCAACAGAGCGGATGCGACCACCGCCAGGGCCACCGGCACGAGAGCCGACAGCACAATGCTGAGGGTGGCGCCGGCCTGCAGGGCGTCGCGGTCCTCCAACGGAGCATTGGCCACCCGTTCGAGCGCGAAGTAGGAGACCAGGCCCACCATGACGACGGCGATCAGGGCGACGCCGGCCTGCACGAGCAGCGCGCTGCCGAAGGTGGCCTTCGGATTGCGGCGCAGAACCTGGAACGGGGCCCACAACAGGGTTCCGAAACCCAGCGGCCGCAGGGGGATCAGGCCCGGTCTGGGTGGGGGCGTCCAGGTCGGCGGGGGACCCCAGACCGGCGGTGTTCCCGCGCCGCGCGCCCCGTCCGGGAGAACCGGGGGCACGAAACCGGCGGGCGCGGGGGGCGGTTTTTGCTCGTCGCCGACCGGAACGTTGCGCCCGTCATCGGTCGGGGAGTGCCAGTTCTGCGGGTCCGTCACGAGATCTATGCTGGCATACCTCGCAGAGTATTGAGCGCGTTGAACGCACGCACACTGCCGTCGACTACTCTTAGGCCAGTGATTGCATGACTCACCGGGGTATTTTGGGTGACTGAGTGGAAAACGGTTTGATGAACGCACGCATTCTTGTCGTCGATGATGACACCGCGCTGGCCGAGATGATCGGCATAGTGCTGCACGCCGAGGGCTTCGAGCCGGTCTTCTGCGCCGACGGTTCCCTGGCCCTGGAGGCTTTTCGCGCCGTCAAGCCCGATCTGGTCCTGCTGGACCTCATGCTGCCCGGCCTGGACGGCATCGAGGTGTGCAGCCTGATTCGCGCCGAATCCGGCACTCCCATCATCATGCTGACCGCGCGAACCGACACGATGGATGTCGTCAAGGGCCTCGAGTCCGGCGCCGACGACTACATGGTCAAGCCGTTCAACCCCAAGGAACTGGTCGCGCGCATCCGGACGCGCCTGCGACCGGTTCCATCGGAGACTCCCGCCAACCTGCAGATCGGGGACCTGGTCGTCGACGCCGCCGGCCACGAGGTCAGGCGCGGCACCAGGCAGATCAACCTCACCCCGCTCGAATTCGATCTGCTGCTGGCGCTCGCGTCCAAGCCCCAGCAGGTCTTCACCCGGGAGATGCTGCTGGAGCAGGTCTGGGGCTACCACTACAAGGCGGACACCCGCCTCGTCAATGTGCACGTGCAGCGTCTGCGCGCCAAGGTCGAAGACGACCCGGACAACCCCCGCATCGTCATGACGGTGCGCGGGGTCGGCTATCGGGCCGGCGCGGCCGGCTAGGTTCCTCGTGGTCGGTAGCACCGGGTACAACCGCAACGTCTGGCGGGACTGGCGGTCCTGGCCGGCCACGATCGCCGGGCTGTGGCGTTCCTCGCTGCAGTTCCGCACGGTGACCATCACGGTGGCGCTGTCCGGGGTGGCCATCATGGTGGTCGGGGTCTACATCTCGGTGAGCGTGGGCAACGACCTGTTCCAGTCGAGGCTGAACCAGGTGCTCGTCGACTCGAACCGGGCCACGACCGCCGCCCAGGGCATCTTCGACGCCTCCGACGCCGCGGACCGGGTGGAGGTGCAGACCCTGGTGGGCTCCGCCCGCACCCTGGTCACCGCGGCCTCCTCGTCCCAGCTGATCGCCATCTTCCGGGCTCCCGGGCAGGACGCCTCCACCGTGGCACCCCAGGATTCCTCGTCGTTCGGTGATTCGACCGGGGTGATCACGCCCGATCTCCGCCTCCAGGTGCAGGAGAATGCCGGGGAGCAGTTCTGGCAGTCCGTGACGCTGGCGACGGATGACGGCGGGCAGGTTCCCGGCGTCGTCGTCGGTTCCCAGCTCACCCTGCCGGTCGCCGGCCGCTACGAGCTGTACATCGGGTACAGCCTGGCCGACGCGGAGTCGACCCTGGCCTTCGTGCAGCGCACCCTCGGCATCGCCGGCCTTGTGCTGATCCTGCTGATCGGTGCGGTGACCTGGATCGTGGTGCGCTTCGTGGTCGCCCCGATCCGAGTGGCGGCGGCCACCAGCGCGCGGCTCGCGTCCGGCGACCTCGGCGTGCGCATCCCGGAGAAGGGCGAAGACGTCATCGCGACGCTGGCCCGGTCCTTCAACGGGATGGCGGACAGCCTGCAGAGCCAGATCAAGGAGCTCGCCGACCTGTCCGAGGTGCAGCAGCGCTTCGTGTCGGACGTCTCGCACGAGCTGCGCACCCCGCTGACGACGATCCGGCTGGCCGGTGACGTTCTCTACGACCACCGGTCCACGTTCCCGCCGGCGGTCGAACGCACCGCCGAGCTCCTGCACACGCAGGTCGAGCGGTTCGAGCTGCTGCTGAGCGACCTGCTCGAGATCAGCAAATACGACGCCGGGTCGGTGGAACTGGAGACCGAACCCACCAACCTGGTGCACCTGGCCGAGGACGCCATCGACGGGCTGCGTTCCCTCGGGGACTCCAAGGGCACAGTGCTGACCCTGGTCGCGCCGGGCGGCCACCTCGACGCGGACGTCGATCCCCGTCGCATCCGTCGCATCATGCACAACCTGATCGGCAACGCGATCGAGCACGGGGAGGGCAAGCCGATCATCGTGTCCGTGGACAGCAACGAGAGCGCGGTGGCCCTGTCGGTGCGGGACTACGGCATGGGCATGAGCCAGACGGAGGTGGCCCATGTCTTCGACCGGTTCTGGCGGGCGGACCCGTCGCGCAAGCGCACCATCGGCGGCACCGGCCTCGGCCTGTCGATCTCCCTGGAAGACGCCGTCGTGCACGGCGGCTGGTTGCAGGTCTGGTCCCATCCGGGGGAGGGGTCGTGTTTCCGGCTGACCCTGCCGCGCACGGCGAACGGAACGCTGTCGAGTTCGCCGAGCCCGCTGCCGCCGGCCGATGCCGGCGGCGCGGCCGCCGGAGGAACGGGAGGCCACTATGCGTAGTCGAATCCGGATGTTCGCGGGCCTGGTCGCGCTCGCGGTGGCGCTGACCGGATGCGCGGGGATCCCGCGCGACGGGGGAGTGCGCGAGGGACAGGCCGTGCAGCCCGGCGCCACCCCGGCGCCCGTGTTCCTGCCCTCGCGGCCGCAGAAGGACGCCGCCCCGGAGGCGATCCTGCGCGGCTTCATCGACGCGGCGACCAGCCCCGACAACGACTATGCGATCGCCCGGGAGTTCCTGGCGCCGAATTACAGCAGTTCCTGGGAGCCCGACACCGGGGTGACCATCGACGATGCCACCGGGCGCAGCATCGTCGCCGTCGGCGAAGGTCAGATGCAGTTCTCGGTGAATCCGGTCGCCGAGGTGGATGAGAGGGGCGAATACCGCGAGGTCGAGTCGCCCACCGCCGTGGCGCTGCGGTACCAGTTCGTGCAGGTCGGTGGCCAGTGGCGCATCGGCGCTGCCCCGAACGGCACGGTGGTCGACCGGAATATCTTCCAGGATGTCTTCACCTCGCAGGCGCTCTACTTCTTCGACCCGGGCTTCAGTTACCTGGTGCCCGATCTGCGCTGGTACCCGCGCGGCGGGGCCACCCTGACCAAGATCGTCAACGGACTCCTGGACGGCCCGAGCCCCTGGCTCACCGGGGCCGTCGTGACGGCGTTCCCCGACGGCACGAAGCTCACCGCGGATGCCGTGCAGGTCGTCGCCAGGGATGCCAAGGTCGACCTCAACAGCGAAGCCCTGAATGCCGACCGGGTCACCCTCCAGCGCATGAAGGCCCAGCTGTCCAGCAGTCTCCCGGCCGGGCTGACCGCCACCATCACCGTCAACCGCAATATGCAGGACATCGCCGAGCTGACCGCCAACGCCCCGACCGCGAACCCTCGCGTCGATGCCCGGGCGCTGATCCTGCGAGAGGGCGCATTCGGATTCCTCGCGGCGAGCGGCTCCTCGATCAGTCCGATCGCCGGCCTGTCCGGATCGATCGGCACCCTGGGCTCGACTGCCGTCACCCTCTCGCCCGGTCAGACGGCGGCCGCCGTGCTGACGGCCTCCGGCGTCTACGGGGTCAGGGTCGGCGACGACCCGGTGCAGCTCGATCCGCGCCAGGGTCTGATCGCCCCCTCCATCGATAACTACGGCTTCGTCTGGTCGGTGCCCGCAGCCCGCCCCGGCGAGCTGTTCGTGTACGGCCCGAACGGCGATGCAACCGCCGTTTCCACACCGTGGCCGGAAGCGTCGGCGATCCAGTCGCTGCGCGTGTCACGCGACGGCACCCGGCTGATCGCCCTGCTCCAGTCCGGCAAGGACAGCAGATTCGTCGTCACCGCCATCACGCGGGATAAGAGCACCCCGGTCGCGCTGGGCGACGCGGTGCTGCTGGCCCTGCCGGGAGGTACGGCGGTGGACGCCGCCTGGGTCGACGAGCTCACCGTGGCCTGCCTGACCCGCCTGCCCAGCGGTGAGGAACGGATCGTGGCCCTGCAGCTGGGCGGCCTCACCACGCGCCTCGAATCCGCGCCGGACAGCGTCACCCTGGTGGGCAGCAACAACCTGCGGGACCTGCGCGCCCTCTCGTCCACGGGCGGACTCCTGGTGCAGCGCGGTGCCGGCTGGCAGGAACGCCTCGGCGGCGTCACCCTCCTGGCCACCCAGCAGGGCATCGGCGGGTAGGTCCTCCACCGATCGTGCGGACGCCGGTTCCGCACCCGGGCCGGGCCCACGCGCCCGGCCCGGCCGGTGCTGACCCATCATGGCGGGATGCGCCCTCCCAACGGTCTCTCCCGGGCTGCCCTCGACGCGTGGGCGGTGGTGATGCCCACCGAGTGCAGCGGCTGCGGTATGCCCGACCGTGCCCTGTGCGGGGCCTGCCTGGCCGCGCTGGCACCAGAGGTGCACAGCTCCGAACGGTCGGGGGTTCTGGTGTGGTCCGCCCTGGACTATTCCGGCGTGGCCCGGAAGGTGCTGGGGGCGTTCAAGGACGGTGGCCGAACGGATGCCGCCGGCGCGCTGGCCAGGCCGCTCCAGGCGGCCGTGGTCGCGGCGCTGGCCCCCGTCACGGAGGGTGCCGGAGTGCACCTGGTGACCGTTCCCTCGTCCCGGCGGGCGTGGCGCATCCGGGGCTATCACCCGGTCGGCCTGCTGCTCGGCCGCGCGGGGCTCCGGGCGACCCCGGTGCTCCGGCCCGTGGGCGAGACGCAGGACCAGGTCGGCCTGGGCAGCGCGGAGCGGGGCCGGAACCGCACGGGTTCGTTGGTCGCGCTCCGTCCGCTCCACGGCTTCCGCGCGTTGATCGTCGACGACATCCTGACCACCGGAGCCACGGTGCTCGAGGTTCGACGCGCCGTGATCGCCGCGGGCGGCCAGGTCGTCGGAGTGGCCACTCTGGCGGAAACACGGCGTCGTTTCCCCGCCGCCTGATGTTCATCGGAAACAGATTGACAAAAGGCTGTGACTTATCCATCGCACACGGCTACGGTGGTCCTGAAGGCGCGTAATAATCGCCCAGATACGGGCGGTTCGCCAGATCTGGAGGTCGTCATGGAAACTAACATCGTTGGACGAAACCTAGGGATCACTGATCGTTTCCGGGAGTATGCCACCGAGAAAGCCGAAAAGGTCGCCGGTCTCGCAGACAAGGCGCTGGCTCTCGAGATCAAGCTGAGCCGCCACCGTGAGAAGAACGGTGCCACGGGCAACGACCGGGTCGAACTGACCCTGATCGGCAAGGGTCCGGTCGTGCGGGCCGAAGCCGACGGCTCCGACAAGTACGCGGCATTCGACGTCGCCCTGGGGCGGTTGCTCGAACGGGTGCGCCGCGCCAAGGACCGCCAGAAGCTGCACCGTGGCGGGGCCCACCGGCCCATCTCGCTGCACGACGCGGCATCCGTCGATTTCAGTGTGGTCGACATCACGCCGGCCGACGCCGAGGTGCTCGAGCGGGTGCGCACCGGCGCGATCCCCGTCGTGGCCGTCGAGGCGCCCGCGGGCGAAGAACCGGAAGACGTCTACAACCCGGTCGTCATCCGCCGCAAGGTCTTCTCGGCGGCCCCGATGACCGTCGACGACGCCCTCTACTTCATGGAACTCGTCGGTCACGACTTCTACCTGTTCCAGGATGCCGAAACGAAGCGTCCGAGCGTCGTCTACCGCCGCAAGGGGTGGGACTACGGCGTGATCGAACTGGACGAGAACGTCGATCCGGCCGGGGAGGCCGTGCCGCCGTCCCGGGAGCGCAGCAACTGACCATCTAGCCTTGTTATAGTTGCCGCATGCCGGACGCTGTGAGCGTGCGGCGACGACGACAGGCGTGTGCACACGCCGTGACGACTAGTGGAGCGCATTCGTGGCCTCAATTCTGGAAAAAGTACTTCGTGTTGGTGAAGGACGCCTGCTGCGTCGTCTCGAGCAGTATGCGAAGGCCACCAACGCGCTGGAAGATGACTTCAGCCACCTCACCGATGAGGAGCTGAAGAACGAGACCGTGGTGCTGCGTGAGCGTTACTCGGGCGGTGAGTCGCTGGACGACTTGCTGCCCGAGGCGTTCGCCGCCGTGCGCGAAGCCTCGACCCGAACCCTGGGACTGCGCCACTTCGACGTGCAGCTGATGGGCGGGGCGGCCCTGCACCTCGGCAACATCTCCGAGATGAAGACCGGCGAGGGCAAGACCCTCGTGGCCACGACCGCGGCGTACCTGAACGCCATCACCAGCCGCGGCGTGCACATCATCACGGTCAACGACTACCTCGCCAGCTATCAGAGCGAGCTGATGGGGCGCGTGTTCCGCGCCCTCGGCATGACCACCGGCTGCATCCTGTCCGGGCAGACGCCGGCCCAGCGCCACGAGCAGTACCTGGCCGACATCACCTACGGAACGAACAACGAGTTCGGTTTCGACTACCTGCGCGACAACATGGCCTGGCAGGCCTCAGACATGGTGCAGCGCGGCCACTACTTCGCCATCGTCGACGAGGTCGACTCGATCCTGATCGACGAGGCCCGCACGCCTCTGATCATCTCCGGTCCGGCATCCGGGGAGGCGAACCGCTGGTTCACCGAGTTCGCGAGCCTGTCGACCAAGCTCATCCCCGAGGTCGACTTCGAGGTCGATGAGAAGAAGCGCACCGTGGGCGTGCTGGAACCCGGTATCGAAAAGGTCGAGGACTACCTCGGTATCGACAACCTCTACGAGTCCGCGAACACCCCGCTGATCTCCTTCCTGAACAACGCGATCAAGGCCAACGCCCTGTTCAAGAAAGACAAGGACTAAGTCGTGATGAACGGCGAGGTGCTGATCGTCGATGAGCACACCGGACGCATCCTGATGGGCCGCCGCTACAACGAGGGAATCCACCAGGCGATCGAAGCCAAGGAGGGTGTCGCGGTCAAGGCGGAGAACCAGACCCTGGCGACGGTCACCCTGCAGAACTACTTCCGGCTCTACTCGAAGCTGTCCGGCATGACCGGTACCGCGGAGACCGAGGCCGCCGAGTTCATGAGCACGTACAAGCTCGGCGTGGTGTCCATTCCCACGAACAAGCCGATGAAGCGCATCGACCAGTCCGACCTGATCTACAAGAACGAAGAGGCCAAGTTCGGCCAGGTCGTCGAAGACATCGTCGTCCGGCACGAAAAGGGCCAGCCGGTCCTGGTCGGCACGACGAGCGTCGAGAAGAGTGAATACCTGTCGCGCCTGCTCGCCAAGAAGGGCGTGCGCCACGAGGTGCTCAACGCCAAGAACCACGCCCGGGAGGCCGCAATCGTCGCGCAGGCCGGACGCCTGGGGTCGGTGACCGTCGCCACCAACATGGCCGGTCGAGGCACCGACGTCATGCTCGGCGGCAACGCCGAGTTCCTCGCCGTCGCCCAGATGAACGCGAAGGGCCTGAGCCCGGTCGAGACCCCCGAGGATTACGAGACCGCCTGGGACGCCGTCTTCGACGCCGTCAAGGCCGAGGTCTCCGTGGAAGCCGCCAAGGTCGTCGACGCCGGCGGCCTCTACGTGCTCGGCACCGAACGGCACGAGTCGCGTCGCATCGACAACCAGCTGCGCGGTCGCAGCGGACGCCAGGGCGACCCGGGCGAGAGCCGCTTCTACCTGTCCCTGACCGACGACCTGATGCGTCTCTTCAACGCCGGCGCCGCCGAGAGCCTGATGGGCCGCCAGGGGATTCCCGACGACATGGCGATCGAATCCAAGGTCGTCAGCCGGGCCATCCGCAGCGCGCAGGCGCAGGTCGAGGGCCGCAACGCCGAGATCCGCAAGAACGTGCTCAAGTACGACGACGTGCTGAACCGCCAGCGTGAGGCGATCTACGGCGACCGCCGCCACATCCTGGAGGGCGACGACCTGCACGATCGCACGCAGCGCTTCCTGGAAGACGTCATCGACGAGGTCCTCGAGGTGCACACAGGCGAGGGCAACGGCGACGACTGGGACTTCGACGCCCTGTGGACCGAGCTCAAGACGCTGTACCCGGTGGGACTGACCATCGACGAGGTCGTCGCCGAGGCCGGCAACCGCGGCAAGATCAACCCCGACTTCATGCGCCGCGAGATCCTCTCGGATGCCAAGCTCGCTTACCAGAACCGGGAAGAGTCGCTGGGTTCACCCGCGATGCGTGAACTGGAGCGGCGCGTCGTTCTGTCGGTCATCGACCGACGCTGGCGCGAGCACCTCTACGAGATGGACTATCTGAAGGACGGCATCGGCCTGCGCGCCATGGCCCAGCGCGACCCGCTGGTGGAGTACCAGCGCGAGGGTTTCGTCATGTTCCAGCAGATGATGGGCCAGATCCGCGAGGAGAGCGTCGGCTTCCTGTTCAACCTCGAGGTCGAGGTCAGCCAGGCGCCCGGCGCCGTCGCCGGTCCCGTCGTCGCCGCCAAGGGGCTCGCCCCGGCCGCGGCCGCCGAGGAGAAGCTCAGCTACACCGCCCCGAGTGATTCGGGCGGAGTCGAGGTGCGCAACCAGCGCGGCCAGATCCAGCAGGCCGCCACCGACCGGGCCCGCCGGGCGAGCGCCGCGGCCACCGTCGACGAGGCGGAGCCGGAAGTGGCCGCCGGACCGCCCCAGCGCGGAGCATTCGGCCAGCGCGGCGACGCCGCGAAGCCTGCTCCGACCAACCGTTCCGAGCGACGCGCGCAGGGCAAGAAGTAAG